>CAZBEL010000425.1:0-1518 GCA_964490885.1 uncultured bacterium | reverse complement strand
CCATTCAATCGTGGCCAGGACTAAAAACCCTTGCATTACCCTTGCAGACAGAGGATGACGTTTTAATAGAATCAGCGGGAATAATAGGCTTACTAATACTAATAGATAACTACCTGTTCGCAGGAAGTGGGCAGCTATTAACAGGGTGCTAACAATTACCGGTAGTATTTGAAGGAATGTTTTTAAGCCTTTTTTCATCACGGTCTCCAGAAGCTGAGGATGTTTGTATCAGTTAAGGTATTGTAATCTGCGACATAACCGGGAGCAAAAGAAAGAGGGGTTATTCCGCTCTCGTTAAATAAGCTTACTCGATATGTGGCATGACGCTCAAGTACATTCTAAGCATTGCTCAGTAAAGGAAGGGTATGAATTTTTTAGTTTTTTGTGCATACGTTTTAAATTCTTCGCCATAGCGCTCGGCCAAGTAGGAGTCCAGGGCAGGTATGTGGTAGAAAACAAATGATAACCCTATCAGTAGGGGGAATATCATGATCCAAATGTTCTGGGTGAACAGACACCACCCGGTAAATAAAACGGTGTCGCCAAAATAGTTAATGTGCATGGAATAACGGAATAATCCTTCAGTATAACAGTGCCCTTTATTTGCAGGATTTGCTTTCCACCGTTTGCGTTGGATCTCTGAAAAGGTATTGAGATACGATCCGAAGAGATAGAGCGCCAAGGCAACCGAGTCTAACAGGTTGAGGTCGATGGAATCATTGCGGAAGGCGCCACCTCCTATTAAAACCAGTCCGATTTCAAAAAAGGCCATAGAACCCAACAATCCTAGCACTTCCGACCAGTAGACTCTCCGGGTTAATAGATAGAACAGGGTAAGGGCGTGCCGAAACCAATAAATGGCAGCGCACCAAACTAAGATTTGCGCCCGCTTAGGGTCAGCTAAATGCCAATTTTTATTGAACCCCTGACCGACGATCTCCCAGCCGTTACCATAGACGAGCCAGAAACAGATGATAATAATGGTCAGGTGCCCTACGGAAAACGTTACTTTTTCTGCCATCGAGGACCCGTGTTCCCGATTTACGCCACCCTTGACTGGCTTTATATTTTCCATCCTAATGATTGTTGGTTGAGTTTATTCCTCTCCTTGGGAGAAAAGATTAATCTATTAAATGTATTTTGGGTTGCTTACGTTAACTCTCTGGGTGTGAATTTACAAGTGCCACGGTGTATTTGATCATTGGGAACCCTTTTGGAGTTATTATTTATAATAGACACTTGCAGGAATTTTTCTTCGTTTTTGAGAACGTTGTTGTGTGGGGAAAATTCCGAATAGTGGGCTAAACCTAAGGAAGCAGGAAGGGATTGACAATGAATAGCATTCGGCGTCTTCTTGATTCCATGCATCGAGAGTTCCCCCAGCATTCTTTTCAGGTAAAACTTTGGGATGGTAAAGAGTGGCGATATGGGGAAGGCGAGCCTGAATTCATTTTAGAGCTGCGCAGTCGGCGGGCGTTGAATCGTATCCTGGCCGATAGTTTTCTGGTATTTGGGGGG
>CAZBEL010000424.1:0-1545 GCA_964490885.1 uncultured bacterium | reverse complement strand
CAGGCGGAATTAACCATCTATGATCGGGAGAAAGTCATCGCGAAATGGGGAGTGCCACCGGAAAAGATCGTGGACCTGTTAGGTCTAATGGGGGACAATTCAGATAATGTTCCCGGGGTGGCGGGCGTGGGTCCCAAAACTGCCGTAGCGCTATTAAATACGTATGGTTCTTTAGAAGCGGCTCTGGACCACGCCGAAGAAGTGCGTAATAAACGGGCTCGCGAAGGACTCTTAAGTTGCCGTGACTTAGCTTTATTAAGCCGGGAATTGGTAACGATTGATACCAATATGGACATTGAGGTGGATTGGGAAGCGATGAAAACCGAAGGAATTAACGTAACAGCGCTACAATCCGTTTTCAAGGAATTAGAGTTTCACACCTTGGCAAAACAACTCGAAACATTTCAGTCGGAACCACAAACGACAGAAAACAGGCCCGATAAACAATATAATATTATCAATACCATCGATGAGCTAAAGTCATTCTTGAAAGAAATAAAAGGAGCATCACTCCTGTCATTTGACTTGGAGACTACCTCCACCGATCCCATGCGGGCCAAGTTGGTAGGGATCAGTTTTTCCATTACAAAGGACACTGGTTATTACATCCCTTTGAAAGGGCCAGGGTTAGCCCTTAATCGATTCGGCCTGGATGATGAGGAAAAAGTACTCCAATTACTACGTCCGGTCTTTGAAGATCCAAAGCTTCCCAAGACAGGACAGAATTTGAAATATGATATTGTCATCTTAAAGCGGAAAGGAGTGGACGTACAGGGAGTAGTATTTGATACAATGATTGCTGCTCACCTACTAAATCCCGAATTGCGCTCATATAAACTGGATCGATTAAGTGAAGAATATTTACAGTATCGAATGGTTTCTTACAAAAGTCTAAGCGGTAAAGGAAAAGAAAAGAAGACCTTAGACGAAGTGGATGTGGATAAAGTGGCCTTTTATTCAGCCGAGGATGCTGATGTGGCCTTGCAACTGAGCCATATCCTAAAGACTAAACTACAAGACGCCCAACTATTAGAATTCTACGAGAAGGTAGAAATACCGTTAATACCTGTATTGGTGGAGATGCAATTCACAGGACTCTTTGTGGACGGAGATATCCTTCACTCCATGTCGGTGGAAACGACCAAACGCATCGAAACGTTATCTAAAGAGATAATCGATTTAGCCGGGACAGAATTCAATATCAACTCCACTCAGCAATTGGCCACTATTCTCTTCGATAAGATTGGTCTGAAACCAGTCCGCAAACGCTCCACAGCGGAAAATGTTTTAGAGATCTTACAACACCAACATCCCTTACCAAAACTGGTTTTGGTATATCGTAAGCTGAATAAGTTGAAAAATACATATTTGGATGCTCTTCCGGCCTTGATCAATCCCGAAACGGGCCGTATTCATTCTACCTTCAGTCAAACCATCGCAGCCACCGGTCGCCTTTCCAGCAGTAATCCAAATTTTCAAAATATTCCCATTCGCCGAGAGGAGGGGCGGGAGATACGGAAAGCCTTCCGAGCCCAGGAGAAGGGT
>CAZBEL010000423.1:0-1561 GCA_964490885.1 uncultured bacterium | reverse complement strand
TTAGCTTCCGGGTCGCTGGGTGGCAAAGCCCGGGGTTTGGCCTTCGCTAATGCCCTTTTGTTCAAGTCGGACTTGCGCCAGCGTTATCCGGGAGTGGTGATACGAGTTCCCAAAGTAGCCGTCATCGGAACCGATGCCTTTGATCAATTCATGGATGAGAATAAACTATGGAGCATTGCTTTTAAGAACATCTCCAATCGGGAACTGGAGCGAGCATTCTTGAAAGCACAATTGCCAGAGTCGTTGGTCGAATCCCTGAAGTCAGTGTTAGCAGCGGTACGTTATCCTTTGGCAGTGCGCTCTTCCAGCATGTTGGAAGATTCCCAATATCAACCGTTGGCTGGTCTATACGCCACGTATATGCTACCTAATAACAGCTCCAGTGAAAAACGCCGATTGAAGCAGTTATGCGAAGCGGTAAAGCGGGTGTATGCCTCTACCTTTTTCCAGGAACCAAAATCTTTTATTGGCTCCTCCATTCACCGCCAAGTAGAGGAAAAAATGGCGGTGATCATCATGGAACTCATTGGTCGGAAATATGGGTCTCATTTTTACCCGGTGATCAGCGGGACGGCCCTGAGTTTAAACTATTATCCGGTATCTTATATGAAGCGCGACGAAGGTGTGGCTCATTTAGCCTTGGGGTTAGGCCGGACAGTTGTGGAAGGAGGCAAGGCCCTGCGAATTTCGCCGAAATATCCGACCATCCTGCCCCAATTTTACTCGGTGAAAGCCACGCTGAACAATTCCCAGAACTCCTTTTTTGCCCTGGACCTCAATAAAAAGATTGATCCGCTGAAAGGGGGTATGGAGACAAACCTGCGATCTTATCCTTTAAGTGTGGCGGAAGAGGACGGCACTCTAGCCTGGTGTGGGAGTGTAGTTTCTATCGAGGATGACGTCATCCGGGACTCTCTCCAATATCCGGGCACCCGCGTGATCACTTTTGCGCCTATTCTTAAATGGAATCTCTTTCCCTTGGCAGATATCCTCGTGGACTTATTAGAAATGGGGAAGGAAGGCTTGGGTTGCGAGGTGGAATTGGAATATGCCGTGAATCTATACGAGGACAAGTCACGCAAGCCTGAATTTTACCTCCTTCAAATCCGCCCCATGGTGAGTACGGTAGAGGTGGAACAGGGTCTTAAGTCTGTCTCCAGGGAAGAGATTCTATGTCACAGTTCCTTGACGCTGGGGAATGGGACCATGGACAATATTCAGGATATTATTTTTGTGGATCCAGAGCGTTTTCGGGCTTCCAAGACAATGGAAATCGCCCAGGAAGTGGACGCCTTTAACCATGAGTTAGGGAATGATAGACCTTATCTTCTCATCGGGCCCGGCAGGTGGGGGTCTGCCGACCCCTGGTTGGGAATTCCGGTGAATTGGAATCAAATTAACTATGCAAAGGTTATCGTCGAATTAGGTCTGGAACAGTTGCCCATTGATCCCTCTTTTGGCAGCCATTTTTTCCAGAATATTACTAGCATGCGTCTGGGCTATTTTACCGTGGACTTTGCTAACAAACAGGATTGGACCGATTTTCCATGGTTGCATCAAC
>CAZBEL010000422.1:0-1602 GCA_964490885.1 uncultured bacterium | reverse complement strand
TCCCTGTCGCCTTGAAAAAAATCTCGTGAAAAACCTCCAGGGTGAGACGCGGATCAGGATGAATTGGTGTCTGACCCAAATAGGGGGATTTTCAATTCATCCCCGCGGCTCAGCCGGAGAGGCACGAGATTTTTTCACCGCGACAATTCTTTTCGTGCTTTTCTGCCCGGACGACGCAGTCGGAGGGTCTTTGAAGAAAAGCACTTATTAACATTATGCCTGTAAAAATCCATTATTATCGAAAATAAAGCAAGGGTGAATAACAAGGCTTTTTAAAAAACCTTTGTTAGAAGACTACCGACAATGTACAATCATCCTTAAACGTAGATCCCTCGGTCATACTGACCTCGGGATGACAAGCCTGTTTGAATGGATAGTAGAACAGAACGATTAGAAACCCTCCCCGTAATTCGATAATCTAAATCTCTGGCAGTAACTGCTCCAATTCCGCAAGAATAGACCGGTATTTCTCCTGACTACGAATAGCGCGCTTCTCATATTCTGGTGGTTCACTCCCAATACCACGAATATACACCGATCCCTCCATTTCATGAATCGCCTGCTGCTCCAGTTGCTTAAAAAAATGTTCTAAACGGTCAAGATTTTTTTGATAGCTCTCCGCCCGATTGAGAATTTCACTTAATTTCCGTGTCGAAGATGCTTCCTCCCCCATGGCTAACTCCCCCACGGCCAAGTCCATCAATTTCTCATAACGGGGTTGTAAATGCATACGACGCTCCTGCAGGTCGATTATAGTTTCTCGCCACCGACGGACCTGTTCAGAGATGAAAATTGTCTGCAAATTACGTTTTTTTAATAACGAAACAATCTCCTCCCGAGCACTCATGTAAGATCGTTGCCGCTTTCGGATTTCCAGATCAACCTTGCTAAAATCAGTAGTTATAGTTGAAAAGGAACGGCTACGTGATGATGCACCACTTTTTTGCAGGGGTAGGATGCGTCTTTTTTGTTCCCGGGCTAAGGTCTTGATAGTTGCATAAACCGTATCCATCACTGCTAATTGTCCTTTAAAAGCATCATAAAGATAGAGATTACCTTTCAGAAATCGGGCTAAATGGGGATCAAGTGCTTGTTTCAAAGAAGATAATTCTAGCTCCTTCGCCTGTAACCAATCCCGGTAGTTACGGACTTGGGATTCTAAAGCCTGGATATCAGGGAATGTTCGTAAAGTTTCTCGTTGAGCACTACATCCTAAAAGCAGTAGAAGCAAACTACTCGCTATTAGATAATAGGCCGCCTTCCCCATTAAAATACGAAGTTTACACCTCGGCTTTAATCAATTCCTGTAACTTACCAGATTGATCCAACGCCCAGAGATTATTGTATCCACCAATGGGCTTACCATTGATCACGATCTGGGGAACGGAGTACCCTTTGGTGAGCTTTGCTAGGGTTTTGCGACTTATTCCATTCAGCTCGATATCTATTTCTTCGTAAGGTATCTGTCGATCATCCAAGAGACGCTTGGTCTGATGACAGTAAGGACACCAACTGGTTGTGTAAATTTTTATCATTAATTCCCTCTTAATCTAATCTTTATTAATTAGATGTTCATCTTTCATTTAAGTAACAGAACTTTTT
>CAZBEL010000421.1:0-1621 GCA_964490885.1 uncultured bacterium | reverse complement strand
CCCGGGAGCGCCAGAAAACGGAAGCGAAAAAGAAACCCCGGGTAAAGCCACCCATTCCAAAAGCACCCTCTGCTCCCCGGGAGGCCGAAGCTTTGGCTTAATAGGATTATGGAACGAACCCTACTTCGGCGAAAGAAACCTTTGTTCATCTTCATAGTTGCAGGGATACGAGGCTGATGATGAAAGAAGTCACTTTTAGATGTCTGCGCTGCGGTCATGAATTCCGGGGACCTTACGACAAGCGTGTTCCCCAAGAGCGGGCCTGTCCCCAATGCAATAGCAACAGTGTGCGACCTTTGAAAGAACGACCTGTGAAGAAAAGAGAGTAACCTCATGGAAAGGGGGGTCTCATGACACATCGCGAAAAAGACTATTTTAAGGCCTTCGTAAATATCAGTAAGGCCATAAGTTCTACCCTGAAATTGCAGGAGGTTTTGGATCAGATCGTGAGCAATACTATTGATGCCCTGGACCTCTCTGCGGGAGCCATCAGCCTGTGGAATAAGCAGGAGAACCGCCTGGAGATGATTGCCCATAAGAACCTCAGCGAAGAATTCCTGAACAAGGGACCGGTCTTAGCCGATCGCTCCATGCCCCGGGCGTTGACCACCAAGGAACCGGTGATCGTTCCCAACATTGAGTTCGATGATCAATTGCAATACCCGGGAGCCTGCCGGAAGGAAGGGATCAAGTCCATTCTTTCCATTCCCATCATCTTCAAGGAAGATGTCATCGGTGTCTTGCGGCTTTTCGATCATCGGGTGCGGACGTTCGACGAGGAAGAGGTTGCCTTCATGGTGGCCGTGGCGGAACAAGGCGGTATCGCCATTCATAACGCCCGTTTCCTGGCCCAGATGAAGATCGACCACCAGCGGGAATTGGACGATTTATGGAACTGGTTCAGCGGAATGGTGGAGACACCACAATATTAATGAATCCTGAAACTTAGGAGTTAACCATCATGTCACACCTCTACGAAACCTTACGGAAAAAAATCCCGGAGTGGCGGTACGAGGTAAAACAACTCATTGATGCCAAGGGAGATGCGTCTATAAGCAATGTGACCCTGGCACAAGCGTACGGGGGAATGCGGGGAGTAAAAGGACTGGTCTGTGACACCTCTTCCGTTTCACCTGATACGGGGTTGATTATCCGTGGACGTCCACTCTTGAGTATCACCAATATCTTACCGGAGGAAGTTTTCTACCTGTTGCTCACGGGGGATTTGCCCGACGATGCCGCGTTGAAAGACCTGCAAGCCCAACTCACTGAACATCAGGAGATTCCCGATTACGTGTGGGACGTGTTAAAAGCCATGCCGGCCGACTCCCATCCCATGGTTATGTTCAATACGGCGATCTTGGTGATGGAGAAGGAATCCATCTTCCGGCAACGGTATGACGAAGGCATTGCCAAACAGGAGTATTGGAAGGCCATCTTGGAAGATGGGATCCGACTGGTGGCCAAGTTGCCGGGAATTGGTGCTGGCGTTTACCGCTTGCGGTTTGATAAGGGGGATTTCATCGCTCCTGATCCCAAATTGGATTGGGGTGCGAACTTTGCCCACATGCTGGGGATCGAAGACCCCGATGGTACTTTGAAGAAACTCATGCGCCTGTAC
>CAZBEL010000420.1:0-1621 GCA_964490885.1 uncultured bacterium | reverse complement strand
ACAAAAACCATCGCTTGGATTTGGACAGCCCCACCCAAAAGCAATACAATCCCCTTATAAATAGTGAATACTGAACTAAGCCGTCATCACGGCTTAATTCAACAGACATTTATCAGTCATGCTATCGCACGGCAGATAAAATGCTTATAAGTTAGGCTTCAGAAAAATTTGATCGGCCGAAAATTCACGCGATTGAGAACATTGCTCTGTAAAAGATAGCATGAGAATCAAAAAACAACCCCATTAGGACTATTGATAACTCTTTTATAAAGTCACAATTCTTGATTGCTTCAAGAGAGATAAAAGAAACGATATGAGTAAATTAACATTGGGAGTCATTGGGACTTCAATAAAAGAGGATGAGCGTCGTGTTCCAATCCATCCCGAGCATTTTTCACGCATTCCTGAACAAATTCGTCACCAGCTTATATTTGAGAAGGGCTATGGAGCACCATTCGATATCGCAGACTCGGAGATTGCTGCTCAGACAGGTGGGATTGCCACACGCTCCGAATTATTGACCGACATTGGCAGGGTTATCATTGCCAAGCCAGTATTAGCTGATTTACAAGAACTTCGCG
Organism: uncultured bacterium; assembly: GCA_964490885.1. Lineage (GTDB taxonomy): Bacteria > Fidelibacterota > Marinisomatia > Marinisomatales > TCS56 > CAZBEL01. The sequence continues at coordinate 1,040 of CAZBEL010000420.1, read as the reverse complement.
AAGGGGGAATACTTTGGGGCTGGGTGCATTGTGTACAGCAACGGGATATCACCCAAGCGGCACTTGATCGTAAGCTGACACTAATTGCCTTTGAGGAAATGTTTGTTTGGTCTCCTAACGGTCAGCTTGGCCGACACACGTTTTATAAGAACAACGAAATGGCTGGCTATTGCGCAGTAATACATGCCTTACAACTTAAAGGTATCGATGGGCACTACGGCAACCAACGCAAAACGATCCTTTTCAGCTTTGGTGCAGTCAGTCGTGGGGCGATATACGCACTCAAGGCGCATGGGTTTAGAGATATTACAATCTGCATTCAGCGACCCGACCACGAGGTACGTGAAGAGGTACTTGGTTGTCACTATATCCGGATTCGGGAAGGCAATGAGGGCGAGGCACGCATGCTGGTGGTGGAACACGATGGAACCGCGCGACCATTGACTGACCTGATTAGTGAAACAGATATCATCGTAAACGGAACGTTTCAAGATACAGAAAATCCTACCGACTTTGTGTAAATATTCGACCAACCCGTCCCAATAAAAACAACAGGTTACGTTCTTAGTGCTGGAGGAGTTTTTATTAATGCTCCTATAACATACTGATTTATATAGAACAGTTAAATCACGCACCTCTTGTAACTACCTGATTTAATTAGGTATGTGTTGGTCGAATATTTACAATAATTACCTATTAGATTATTGATTTTTAAGTAATTTAAAAATATAGTCTATTTTAACCATACGGAAATAATCGAAATACACCGATTACCCCACGAAATCGGGAAGAGCCAGTTTATTTTTTGCGAGATTACTCTAGCAGCCTGAATTTATTAAACAACTACGATAAACATTCAAAGTCAAATTCATCATTTTCTCAAATGAGAAATTATTGATTGCCATTTCATAGGCACTTTCAGCCATACAATATCTTAATTCTTTATCTTCTATTAAACGCTCAATAGCAACACTCATAGCTACAGGATCTTTAGAAGCAACAATCAATCCATTCTGTTCATTTTTTACTAACTCCGTTAG
>CAZBEL010000419.1:0-1623 GCA_964490885.1 uncultured bacterium | reverse complement strand
TACCAGCCTACACCGAAACAGTAGGAAAATTGCGGATAACCAGTAATGGCGTTCGGGAATGTTTAAACGCAGTTCGGAAGCGCTCCCGTTGGGATGAGCGTCATGGCAAGCTCCCCTATGGCAGGGGCTTGGGGGTAGCCTGTGGTTTTTACATCAGCGGAAGTGCATTACCGATCATCTGGAACCGCTTCCCCCAAACCACGGTTCACACGAAACTTGATTTTGATGGCCGAGTTGTGGTCTTCAGCGGGGCCAGTGATATCGGACAGGGCAGTGACACTATCTTGGTTCAAATTGTCGCTCATGAATTAGGATTACCTTTAGAACGGGTGCAGTTAGAAGCGGCGGATACGCGTCTGACACCGGTAGACTTAGGAAGCTACTCCAGCCGAGTGACTTTTATGGTGGGGAATGCCACCCGGGAGGCAGTTATTAACCTCCGTAATGAGATGTGCCAGGCCATCAGTCGGGAGTACGACATTTCCCCCGAGACCTTACAATTTCAAGAAGAACGGGTGCTCTCATCCGATGGAAAGGTGGATATTACTTGGGACGAAGCGGTAGAGATTGCCTTAGCTGGACGGGGCTCTTTCATTACCACGGGTACCTATACGTCCCCGAAAATGGGTGGGACGTTTAAAGGTGCCGGTGCTGGATTAAGTCCGGCTTATAGCTTCGGGGCTTTTATCAGTGAGGTTGAGGTGGATCCTGCAACGGGTATGGTAAAAGTAGTAAAAGTGTGGGGGGCACACGATTGCGGAAAAGCCCTGAATCCCCTGGCAGTGGAAGGACAGATTGAGGGCTGCATCCACATGGGCTTAGGGCAGGCTTTGATGGAAGAATTGCGTTATGAGGAAGGGCAGATCATCAACGCCAATTTACTAGATTACCGTATCCCTACGGCGCTGGATACTCCGCCCATGGACATCACTATTATCGAATCGAATGATAAAGAAGGCCCTTACGGTGCTAAGGAAGCTGGCGAAGGACCTATTCACCCAGTTCTTCCTTCTATTGGAAATGCTATTTACGATGCGGTGGGCGTCCGCATATTTGAACTGCCTATTACACCTGATCGGGTATTGGCTGCCCTGGAAAAAAGGGGAGAGAGTTGACCTCTTACTACAAACCGAAGACTGTTCAAGAAGCTCTAACCCAGGCTCACCAGACCACTGGCCCGGTTGTGTATTTTGGCGGGGGAACCGATATACAAATTCATCGTCAGCAGAAGCTCATTCCCGTCCGCAACATTATCGACCTTTGTGAGATTTCTTCTTTAAGGAAAATTGAACTGTCTTCCCAACAATTGAAGTTGGGATCCATGGTTACGTTGAAGGAATTGATTCATCACGATTATATTCAGAAACATTATCCTTTGTTGGTGACGGCCGCTCGATCCATTGCTACGCCGGTCATTCGCCATACTGCCACCGTGGGTGGGAACCTCTTAGTCCAAAATCGCTGTACCTTTTACAATCAATCTCCCGACTGGCGGGAAGCCATTGGGAATTGTCTGCGAGATGGGGGAGCCAAATGTTTAGTTACCGGAGGTGTAAAAAACTGCTACGCCCGGAATGTGTCTGACTTGGCGCCGGCCCTTATCGCCCTAAATGCTAAAGTCGT
>CAZBEL010000418.1:0-1643 GCA_964490885.1 uncultured bacterium | reverse complement strand
AGATTGGTCAAACCATCAGTGCACAAAAGGAAATACATGTATCCAGTCGCCTTTAATGATTGGACTTCAGGCTTGCATTTGGTCATGCCTAGACAACTGGTTAAGATATGCCATTGGGGATGTTTCTCGGCTTCGGTAATATCCAACTTCCCCTGATTGACGAGCTCCATGGCGACGGTTTGGTCTTCAGTCAATTGAATAAGATTGCGTTTTTGAGTAAGACCATAAATACGACTATCCCCCGTGTGCAAAATCCAGATGGTATCCCCTTCCACGAGAAGCCCAGTAAAAGTGCAACCTAACCCCCTCACTTCTGGTTGCTGAAGTCCATAGTCCAATACAATTTGATTGAGCAATTCCACCAGTTCTATCAGGTTACCTTCGTTGAAAGATACCCCTTCATTCTTTCGAGCAATCACCTCTTGTTGAAAAGCACTCACCGCTAGGTGACTGGCAATCTCCCCTCCCGGATGACCCCCCAAGCCATCCGCCACCACAAAACAACCGAATTGATTGTCCACCAGATAGGCATCTTCATTTTTTAATCGCACATACCCTTTGTGGGACAAACCGTAGCCATTATATTTCAAAAGATTCATGTTCCTCCATCAATAATTCTAAGGAAATTACAATTTACTATTCCCCGGTAACGACAATTTTTATGTTCTCCTATTTATGGAGAGTCACTCTGTTGCTTCCTTAATCAACGAACGCAACAATCGCGTATGTTCCGGAGTTGAGCCACAGCAGGAACCCAGAATACGAGCCCCGGCTTTTATATATCCCTGGATATACTGCCGAAAAATTTCTATCGGTACCATGGCAACCATAGTGCCATCAGGTTCAATCGGAGTTGCACCCAGGTTGGGATACGCCCCCCAGACCCCTGGCCAATGAGTTTTTAAGGTCTCTATTCCCTCACGAGTGCGTTGCATGCTGTTGCAGTTCAGCAAAACAGCCTGGAGCTCACTTCTTTTAGCTAAACCTATCACTTTCTCCAACGAAGAGCCATCCAGTAAATGGTGACCGTCCTTAAGAATTAGGCTCAACCAAACAGGCCAAGGAAATTTTTCTGAAACCTGTAGCGCTGCCACGATTTCGTCTATATTTCCCATGGTCTCGAAGAGGATCAAGTCCACACCACCCTCACGGAACCAATGCATGGTTTCTTCAAAAATTTCCCGCGCAGCAGCTACTCCAGGAAAAGCATGAGGTTGATAACAATCCTCTAAAGGTGCCAAGGAGCCGGCAATTGTTATTTCAGGCGTGGCCACCTTGCGGACCAGGGTCACCGCTCGTAACAGACTTTTCCTAGCTCGTTGCCGGGCAGAAGTAAGCGTGCAGCCTGCCTTTAAGTAAGTCCAAGTTGTTGTTCGAAAGGTATTTGTAGTTAAAACCTGTGCACCAGCTTTTAGATAATCCCGATGGATGGAAGTAACAATTTCTGGATTAGTTAAATTAGCCTCAGCCGACCACAAAGGGAGCGGCAAGGGAACTCCCCGGCGCTGTAGCTCGGTACCCAGGGCACCATCTAAAAGAATAATTTTTTCTTTATGGTAGGTATTAATCAACGTATTTCGCGTTAACTGAGAATAGTAATGTAGGGTATTGAAAGTTAAACAGAAAACGGTTGAAAAAGGACA
>CAZBEL010000417.1:0-1652 GCA_964490885.1 uncultured bacterium | reverse complement strand
AGAACGTCCTGCTTCTGGGAGAGAATTCGGTATGTCAAGCGTAGATCTTTGGTTTGATCCATGATAGAGACAATATCTTTGTTACTAAAAGAACGCGAAGAAAAAATAATCACCCGAATGCCATGGGTAGTAATGATCTGCCGTAGGTCACTCAATAACCCTAAAAAGGGTAACGGTAGCGATTCCCGTTGGGATCCCAAAGTGCGGTCACAAAAACCCACTACATCCAGGCCGGTATCCAAGCGCTTCATAATATTACGGGCAATACGGATTCCCTCGTCGTCAGCTCCTAAAACAAGTGCTCGACTGGTAAACAAGACGGGGTTCTTTTCCTTTACCCGCTTTAACCAACCCCGGGACATGAGATAGTGTACGCCCACTCGCCAACCGGGAATTAGAATGGTAATGATTACCGTGGCAATAATGATTACTAGACGGGAAAAGGCATACTGCTTGAAAAAATATGTAAAAGTGACTGCCAGGAAAAATCCCGTAACCGATGCCAAAATAGCCCGTGAATAGGATAGGATATACCGGGAATATAACTGAAATACCGCCCCCACCGTCAGCCAGAACACAACGTAAATGGTTGGGACCAATCCCTTGGTAACGGTCAGGGCTTCAAATTGACCGAAACGAAGTGGAAAGGCAATGGAAAAGGCTAATAGCACCACGAAAGCGTCCAGGAAAACGGAGAGTATTTGAGACTTCCGCTCCGCCAGAAGAGAAACAAATTTGCGGAAACCGATCCCGGTGAAAATAATCCACCGCATGACTAACCGTTCCCCCAAGGAGAAATGCTTGTTGGCGAAAAGGATCATGGCGTTATAAAAAGCATGAATACTATCGTACGGGGCAGATTTCACCGACTCACCTTGATAATGTATGATTTGAGTTGTGGGTACATAATGAATTTCATACCCGGCCTGCCAAATTCGGTAACACAGGTCCAAATCTTCCCCAAACATGAAAAACTGCTCGTCAAATCCACGCAACTGATGGAAAAGATCTTGAGAAAGGAACATGCAGGAGCCACTAATGGCGTCCACCTTGTGAATCTGATCAGGATCCAGATAGGTGAGGTTGTACCGTCCGGCCCAACGACTGTTGGGAAATAGGCGGTGTAACCCTAACAACTTCGGGAGCGCTACCGTTACCGTGGGGAATGAACGTTTACAGGACAACTGAAGATGCCCGTCAGCATTCAGGATCTTTGGTCCCACCATCCCTACCTTGGGATGAGCCTGGAGATATTCTACTAATACGGCTATTGTATTTTCTTGAACGACCGTATCGGGATTTAAGATTAAATAGTAATCCCCCCTAGCCATCTGAGCAGCTTGATTCACAGCTTTGCCGAAACCGACATTCTCTTCATTGGCTAATACCTTGACGTCCGGGAATTCCTCCCGGATATACTCCACTGTACCATCATAGGAATGATTATCCACCACCACAATCTCCATTTCACCCTCGAAAACGCTTTTTTTCAAGGCTTCGATGGCTTGCACCAGGTACTGGCGCACATTATAACTAATGATGAGGACGGAAACGGAGGGAGTTTCCATGGCCGGTGTTTATTTATTCCAATCGACAATTTGCCAAATACGGTGGCGCCAGACCATCCAACCTGCTTCGAATTCTATTTGCAT
>CAZBEL010000416.1:0-1664 GCA_964490885.1 uncultured bacterium | reverse complement strand
CGAACGGACCCTGTCGCTTCGGCCAGTACAAGGATTTCTTAGGTGACTTTGTGAAAAAACGCCAGATAGAGGATGTTACCTTTTTCTCCATGACCAGTGAGGATGGGTATGGTGGTTTGGGTACGGCCTTTACGCTCCTTACCTGGAATGCGGTGGTGATTGCCGATATATTTGAGGATATTTACAATGCCATGTTAGTAGTAGCCCAGGACGTGGATGCTGCCCGGAAGCGATTCCACGAGATTTGGGAAGAGGTGGTAGACGGTTTGGCCCAGGGTAAAGAGGCATTTTTCGCGGTACTGCCTAAGGCAGTTGAAGCCCTTCGGGAGATTCCCTATCACCTGGACCCCAAAGAAGTCCCGCAAATTATCTTGGTGGGGGAGATTTATGTGCGTAAAGAAGGCCTCTCCCGGCGCTGGTTGCCAGAGCAGTTAGCCGCCAACGGAATTATTACCCACGTGGCCCCTATCCACGAATGGGTGTACTATATCGACTGGCTGGTGGAAAAGCGTATTTTGAAGAAATTAAACGGAGCCAAGGCGCGACTCGCCCACAAGATTCGTCATCAGATCATGCGTAGGATCGAGCGTAAAATCAAAACGCTCATGGCTCAGTCGGGTTGGTATATCCCTCGTTTCCTGGACATGGATCATATTCTGCACACCGGAGAGACGTTTCTTTCCCGTTATTTGACTGGTGAAGCCATTGTTACCATTGGGGGGCCCGCCGCCGAAGTGGGGAAGGAATTCTGTGGAGCGATTGCCATCGGTCCCTTCGGATGCATGCCTAACCGTTTGAGTGAATCTATCTTAAATCTCAACCTTGACCGGGAACATGTTCTCCGCTTCCGCCGTGATAAGATGACGGACCTGGTAACCCGGGAAGTCCCCAATTTACCGGTATTGTCCATTGAAAGTGACGGAAACCCCTTTCCCCAACTCATCGAAGCCCGCCTGGAAACCTTTGTGCTCCAGGCCATGCGCATGCACCGCGCCATGCTAAAGGCTAAGGAAACTTTAGGGATGACTTAGTTTTTTCTGGGGGGATGCCTTTGTATGTAAAATCCAAACTCACCTGCCACTATGAAGCGTCAGCGAAATAGCAATTAGGTGTAGTGCCGCGTTATGCGTTTTCTTCATTTTCCCCAGTAAACTTGGGCCATTTATTATAACCGATACTTGGATTATTTGAAGAATATGCTTTAATAAATTCAACTTCTTTCATGTTTACTTCTCTATCTGAAGCCGTATCTGACTCCCATATGATTTGTTTCCTAATTGTGAAGTCTCGCATTTGCTCTGGTGTGAAGTCTTTCTCAATTAGTTTGCTGTCAGCACTTCCAAAGTAATTAAGCGTCCCCGTCAAATCTTTGCCTATATAAATTTTTCCGTTAGGGTATGTGATTTTGTAGATGACTTTCACTTTTATTACATTATTTTAGCACTATTCCTATACTCATAACGACCAAGCTGTGCGGCGCAAACGAAGCGCAGCATAGCTTGCGTCTAAACGAGCGGATTGTTAGCTGCTGACATGCTTCAATAGCAACCAAATTCTTTTTCGAATATTGCTCACCCTTACACCCCAACGATATTTCTTATTTTCCCCAACATGAGGAAAACGTATTTTTATTTCATTGATTTTATCGTAAATAAAATTAACCA
>CAZBEL010000415.1:0-1670 GCA_964490885.1 uncultured bacterium | reverse complement strand
CGGGACTAATTGGGTGACCTCTTCAATGTCCGGTTCTGGAACGATAAATACCTCGCCAAAGGTTTGGTTGAATCGCAATGCTAAGTCCCGGGTGATCTCCACATGCTGTTTCTGATCTTTCCCCACCGGGATGATCTCACCACCAAAACAAAGGATATCCGCTGCCATGAGGAGCGGGTACGAAAACAATCCTACGTTGGGACGGATACCCTGGGCGATTTTATCCTTATAGGAAGTAGCACGTTCCAACAGACCCATCCCCGCTAGGTTAGACAAAATCCACGTCAATTCGGTCACTTGAGGAACGTCAGACTGAACCCAAAAGGTGGCCTTTTCAGGATCCAACCCCAGGGCTAAGAAATCCAGAGCAGCATCCAGTGTATTCGCCTGGAGTCGCTCTTTATCATGGATGGTTGTTAAAGCATGATAATTCACGATAAAACAAAACAGATCGCTTTCCTCCTGATAAGCGATCATGCGTGACATCATGCCGAAGTAATTCCCCAGGTGTAATTCACCGGAAGGTTGAATTCCGCTCAAGACCCGTTTCATTTGTTTACTCAACTTACAGGGGTTCTAGAAAAAGATAAGGTCGCCAGGCCGCTTGCAGTTCCTGTACAAACTGCTGGAAATAGTGAATACGGTTGGGTTTACGTGGGATTCTCAAAAGACGCATATTCACCTCTTCGGGGGTGTGGTTCCCCTTTTTCAAATTGCACGGTTGACAAGCCGTCACCAGATTATCCCACTGATCGCTCCCACCCCTTTCCCGAGGAATGACGTGGTCGATGGTGAGGGGACCAGTTTTCCGGCCACAGTACTGGCATTGATGGCGATCCCGTAAGAGGATATTCTTGCGGCTCAAAATAACGCTCATGCTATTGTAATGGACATATTCCTTTAGCTTAACAATACTGGGTAATGCTAATGTGAGGGAAGGGGACCGAATACTCTCCTGGTAGGTTTCCACGACGTCCACTTTTTCTAAAAAATAGAGGCAAATGGCTCGTTTGGCAGTACAAATCATCAGAGGGGTGAAATTAGTGTTAAGAACCAACACGGCACGGCTTAATAAAGATCCATTAAGGGTACGATGTAAAGACATTAGGTCTCCAACACCTTGTCAATGGAGCAAGTGAACAGGTACTTCTCTTTCAAGCGACCATGATAATCGGCGTTTTGGGAATTAAAACTCTGTTCCCGCACCCAACCTTGAGAATGAATAAACTGTTCCTGTCCTAAATAAATGGCGACGTGGGTGATATTATCTTTGGTGCCGAAAAATAGGAGATCCCCTGGTTGAGCAACAGTGTAGTCAATCTTCTCATTCTGGAAAAATTCCGCTTGTTTATGGGCGTCCCGGGGAAGGGTAACGCCTACCGTACGGAACACGGTTTGGGTAAATCCTGAACAATCAAATCCCCGGGGCGACTTGCCACCCCACAGGTAAGGTACCCCTAAAAAGGTCCGGGCTACGGTAATGATTGTCTCCCGATCGGCTTGGGCGACGGTATTGCTGAAAGGCCCATCGGCCCACCCCTGGCAACCGTCTGGAAGCACCAAGGTGTACCCTCCCTGAGAGATTGGAGTCGCCTCTACCTGGCAACCATATACCAGATCACGAATAATTTTTTCCTCATTACTGGAAGTATAGATCGGGGCATAGAAAC
>CAZBEL010000414.1:0-1679 GCA_964490885.1 uncultured bacterium | reverse complement strand
ACAGAATTTTTTCCTCGAAAACGCGGTGAGTAAACATGCAATTTGTTGAAGAGAAATCCGGAATATCTAAAATGGCTGGTTAGCCATAGCTCTCACGCTTGATGCGTTTTTTGTCTACCCCTAGAAGTTCCAGGTTTTTCAGGGTGGATTCCATGAACCGGGGACGGAGCTCCTGGCCGGTCTTTTTGGCCGCTCGCTTCTCGTATATGGAAATGGCCGGGCCACACACATAAATCATGGGATCATCCATTTCCTGTAACGTTTCGGCAATCATGTTCTGATCGATGCGACCGGGTCTTACGTCAATCTCATCAGTAGAAAAAGGCTTTTCCCGCGTGAGGGTAAAGGTGATTCTTAACTGTTTAGGATACTGTTTCTGCAAGGCCACTAGTTCCTTGCGGTAGATGGTATCCTCCCACGTTTTGTTGCTGTAAAGCACCCGATGGTAAACCTGGGGATAGTTCCGGAGACAGTACTTTAAAATACTCCAGTTAGGCACAAAGCCACTTCCTGCACAAATGTGCAGAATTTGATCGGGCATGGACTTTTCTTCTGGGAGTGTGTACGGCCCTGTGAAACCGGTAATGGTCATACGCCGGCCCGGGATGGAACGCTTGGCCAGGATGGGTGACAACAGGGGCGGATAGGGAGTCACCCCCCGGACGTAACGTTCCTCTTTTACGGTAATGGCCAGATAGTGTTCGTCGGGACTACTAGCCAGGGAATAGGCCCGGGGAGGTTCGCGCTTCCCCTTCAAATCCTCTAAATAGGCGACCCACCTTTCTAAGGCTTCAAACTGATGTGGATCAATGGTTAAAAAATGGCCGGGTACATACTCTAAATAATCATTGCCCGTAAACAAAACAATAGTGGTGGTGTCCGGCGTTTCCTCGATGACCTCAGCCACCATCACCTCCAGACTTTTGATCCGATGCCGGCTGGGCTCGTTTATGACGGTAGTGTTGTTGGGTGTTTTACGTATCCTGATAGTGACTCCTTGTGGCTTAATTTAAAGGGAATGGAATCCTGAAAGCAGGATGAAGGATTGTTTCTTTTCCATTAGGGTGAATTTACTTTTAGGCGAATTGCCCTTCAACCCCGGAAAAGGTGGAAATGGTGCCAGTTTGTGGAGAGAAACCGTCCGTCTATTTTAACTCAGATACCAGTTTGGAAACGGTATCCTTGGCATCACCGAAGATCATAATGGTATTGTCCTTATAGAACAATTCGTTGTCAATCCCGGCAAATCCCGGATTCAAGCTGCGTTTCAATACAAAGACCGTCTGGGCCTTGTCCACATCCAGGATGGGCATGCCGTAAATGGGGCTCGACTTATCATGACGGGCGGCAGGATTCACTACATCATTGGCCCCAATGACCAGAGCCACGTCCGTCTCTTCAAACTCGGGGTTGATCTGGTCTAAATCGTAGAGTTTATCGTAGGAGACATTGGCTTCGGCTAAAAGGACGTTCATGTGTCCCGGCATACGTCCGGCCACGGGATGAATGGCGTACTTCACCACGATGCCCTTGGCTTCTAGGATCTTTTCCAATTCGTGAACCATGTGCTGGGCCTGGGCCACGGCCATGCCATATCCCGGAACGATGACTACTTGGCGGGCATTCTCGAATATGACCACCGTATCTTCAGGTTCATAGGATTTAGCGTTCTTTTGCTG
>CAZBEL010000413.1:0-1689 GCA_964490885.1 uncultured bacterium | reverse complement strand
GTTATAGACCGGGCGGCAACAAAATACGTCGTAATGGTCTCTACCGAGGGTGGAGTGGAAATTGAGAAAGTGGCGGCTGAAACACCGGAAAAAATCATCAAAGCCTGGATTGACCCGGAACAAGGCTTTACCCGGGAACAAGCCAAAAAACTGGCCCATGCCTTGGAATTGTCCGAGGAACAAATCAAACCAGGAAGCGACATCCTCCTGGCACTCTGGGAAGTCTTTAAAGCGAAAGACTGCTCTCTCATTGAGATCAATCCTTTAGTCGTCACTGAAGACAATGCTGTGGTGGCTTTGGACGCTAAGATGAATTTCGACGATAATGCCCTTTTCCGCCATCCCGAGTTACTGGAACTGCGCGACCTGAGCGAAGAGAATCCTGCTGAGGTTGAAGCCAGCAAATACAAATTAAACTACATTAAATTAGACGGAAATGTTGGTTGTATGGTGAATGGCGCTGGATTAGCCATGGCGACTATGGACATCATTAAATTATTCGGTGGTGAGCCAGCTAATTTCCTCGATGTAGGGGGCGTCGCCAGCTCAGAGACTGTGGCTAATGGGTTTAAAATTCTCCTCGCTGATGAAAATGTCCAGGCAGTACTCATCAATATCTTTGGTGGAATCGTGCGCTGCGATCGGGTAGCTCAAGGTGTCATTGATGCCATGCACTCTATTAAGGTAAACGTGCCGGTTATCGTTCGCCTGGAAGGGACCAATGCTAAACAGGCGGCCAAATTACTAAACAACTCACCCCTCGATTTTCTAGTGGCAACCAGTCTGAGTGACGCCGCTCAAAAAGCAGTGAAAGCCGCAACAGGAGAACAATTATGAGTATTTTAGTCAACCAGGACACCAGGGTTTTAATACAGGGTATCACTGGACGGGAAGGCTCGTTCCATGGTCAACAAATGATCGACTATGGAACGCAAGTTGTCTGTGGGGTCACGCCCGGTAAAGGTGGCCAAACAGCATTAGGAGTCCCTGTGTACAATAGCGTTAAAGAAGCTGTGGAACAGGAGGCAGTTAACACCTCCATCATTTTCGTCCCTCCCCGTTTTGCCGCGGGAGCGATCCAAGAGGCTGTCGAAGAAGGTATTGCTCTGGTTGTTTGCATTACCGAAGGCATTCCCACCCAGGACATGGTTCAGGTAAACGCCTTCCTAAGCAATAGAAAGACCCGCTTGGTTGGCCCCAACTGCCCGGGTGTCATTTCTCCGGAACAAGCCAAAGTAGGGATAATGCCGGGGTTTATTCATGAGCCAGGACGGGTAGGCGTTATGTCCCGCTCTGGCACGCTTACCTACGAAGCTGTTCATCAATTGACCCAGTACGGCCTGGGGCAATCCACTTCCATCGGTATTGGTGGTGATCCCATTGTGGGAACCTCTTTCATCGATCTATTAGAACTCTTCGCTGACGATCCCGATACGGAAGGTGTAGTGATGATCGGCGAAATTGGGGGAACTGCAGAAGAAGAGGCAGCGCAGTGGGTTATTCAAAACCGATTCAGTAAACCCATTGTGGCCTTTATTGCCGGCCAAACCGCCCCCCCAGGCCGACGCATGGGACATGCCGGGGCCATTATTTCCGGAGGCAAAGGTACGGCTAAAGAAAAGATGCAAGCGCTTCAACAAGCGGGAATTCACGTGGTTACCAATCCCGCCGAAATTGGTAAAACCATGG
>CAZBEL010000412.1:0-1694 GCA_964490885.1 uncultured bacterium | reverse complement strand
CTTTATAGCCTGGCCTTCGGCCGTTAGTTCCACTTCAGCCAGGATAAGCCCCGAATTAAGCCCGTGAAATTCGTCAATTTCCCAACGAAAACCATGAAAAAAAACTTGGTAGCGAGTCTTGTCAATGAGCGGTTGGAGACATACGTTGTGCAGAAGAAACTCAGCGTCGGTAACAGGTATGTCGTACTCATATTCATGGCGTGTGAGGGCGGTTTTCAAAGCCTTAATAGTAAGGGTGGCCTTTCCGTTCATCAAACGAACTCGAACAATACGATCAGGGTCCAGGGATAGATAACCCTGGATACAACGGGCCCCTTGCTCCGGTTTGGGCCAATTCTGGCGTACGAGAAATTTCCGCTCGATCTCGGTATTGGTATTCATCGTTTCAAGGTTTGAAGGCTGAGGATAATGGAAATTAACAAACCTGGATAAAAAGGTTCGATCCCCAAAGGATAACTCCCTTGGATTTTACCAATTAAAAACCACGCCAGGGCTATCAGAACCGGCAGGGTTAAGAAAAGGGTAGCCTGTGACTCTTTCATGGATTGCTTGGTAAAAGTGAACAAGAAAGGTATTAAAAGCCCGGGAATGAGCAAAGACCCTAACGTGTACCATAAACGCACCACCGAGGGGATACTCAGCGCCAGGAGGACGGCCACGAAAGCCATGACCACTAGTCCTTTCTGGATATACTTGGTAGGGGGTTCACCGTGCGTGGTTTTGGTGGGGTCCTGGATGCGCCAAAGAATGTCACGACCGAAGGTAATAGCACTGATGAGACCGAACGAGTCCACGGTGGACATGATGGTAGAGAGCAACCCGGTGAGGAACAAGCCGTAAATTAGAGGTGGAAGTAGTTGCCGGGCTAAGTTGGGGTAGGCGAAGAGGGCCTCGCTCTCGGGGACTAAGGCGCGGGCTAAGAGGCCCGTGGAGAGGGTCAGCATATCGAAGAGGAACCACAACCCTACTGAAATGAGGATTCCCTGCCTTGCCACGGTAGGGGATTTGGCTGCGGCACAGCGTTGGTAAAAACCAGGATCCACGAACGTCCAGAGGGCAATGAAAAACCATACTAGGATGTACTGGTAAGAATGACCCCCGGTCAACGTCAAGTGCTGGGGAGGGAGTTGCATTAGGGTGTTCATGGGAGCCGGGAGCCTGATGAAAGCGGCCCCCAAAAGCAGAAGGAATCCCAAAAACATTAGAATGAATTGTAGAATATCAGTGCGAATAACCGCCCGCAAACCTCCGAACCAAATATAAATCAGGCTAAGGATGGTGGCGCTGAATAACGCCCATCCAAAGGGGAGTCCTGTGGTGTATTGCAGCAACAACCCTAAACTGAGCAGATAAGGAGCCGGACTGGAAAGGAAGAGGATGAACAAGGCGCTTACCAGTCCGGGGGTTGTGCCATAGTGGGTTCGGAAATGATCCGGGATAGAGAGTTGTTGAGCAGTGCGAATCCGCGGGGCCAGGATGAAGGCAAAAAGGATGGCGAATAAATAGTACGGGACCCCAAAAATGAACCAGGTTTGGACCCCGTACAGGAAGGTGTTTTCTCCAACGCCTAAAATACCCCCGTACCAGGTGGCCACTAGGGTCATGACGAAAGCGGGAAGGGTGACCTTTCGACCGGCTAAAACAAAATCTTCCGCAGGTGCCGGTTGGCGCCGGGTGCGGTAAAAGCCAAGTCC
>CAZBEL010000411.1:0-1695 GCA_964490885.1 uncultured bacterium | reverse complement strand
CGTTCCCACTGCACCCCGGGATGCCAAAGGGATGTGGAAGGAAATAGTACAATTCATACGGGCTATCAAGAACCGTCATCTGCGGAACCTGGTGGCACGCATATACCGGGAAAATAAAGAACGTCTTTTGATTGCACCCGCCTCGGTGAGCATGCATCACAATTACCGCTCGGGATTTTTGGAGCACACCCTTACCATGGCTCATATTGGAAAACAGATCGCTACCCACTACGACGTAGATGTCGACCTCCTCTTAGCCGGTATTTTCCTCCATGACATTGGGAAATTGAGGGAAATTTCTACCGGCTTTCAGGCCGAATACACAGATGAAGGTCACTTTTTAGGCCACATTGTGATAGGCCGGGACATAGTTCGGGAGACGGCTCAGGCCATTCAGGGTTTCCCCCCCAATCTCCTGATGATGCTGGAGCATATGCTCCTGTCACATCAAGGACACTATGAGTGGCAAAGTCCCCGGCAACCTGCTTTTAAAGAAGCGCTCCTGCTTCATTTAATTGACTATATGGATGCCAAGATGAATCTTATGGAAAAAGCCATCGACGAAGATCAGAACGAAGGGAGTTGGACTGATCGCAAAAACATTTTCCGTATTCCCCTGTATAAAGGTGGGCATGAAACTGAATAAGTTGGTGCAGGCTGCCATGTTTGCAGCCATTGCCGTTGGGGTAGGGTTTTCTCTGCTCCTAGTGCCCAATGTTGAACTCATTACCCTTACCATTTTCCTCTCCGGCCTGGTCTTAGGTCCTAGTTGGGGATTGTTAGTGGGCGGCACGGCAGAAGTAGTGTTTAGTTCCCTAAATCCCTTAGGCTCAGGGCTTAGTTTTCCCCCTCTTTTTATTTCTCAGGTGGTTTCCATGATGCTCATTGGCGTTACGGGGGGATTATGTCGCCCCTTTTTTTATCGTTCCACGTTTAATCTGGGACAGGTAGTGGCTTTGGGATTGGTGGGTTTTGTACTCACGTTTCTTTACGACTCCCTCACTACCTTGAGTTACCCTTTGAGTACCGGATTCAATGGCCCTCAACTCATGGGTGTGTACCTCACCGGATTGGGGTTTACCTTTTTACATCAGATCTGGAACGCTGCAGTTTTCGCATTGGGGGTTCCCAAAATTGTACAACATCTCACAGGGGTGGGTATGGTAACCCCCCAACGATAGAGCGTGTCTATTCACCGGAAAGTAAGAACTTGTAGAGAACACCGTACTTTCTCCTGTTACTTGAGTTTGGGAGTGGGGTTACTGTTTACATCCTGGGCGCTGTCTCAGAATTTATCTACTTTACCCTTCGATTGGAGTGGGCAGAATGGTGTAATTACCGTCGACGGGGCCCTGTTTTGGAATCGGGACTGGAATGCCGGCTTGTTGTTTTTCGACGGCAGTTTTGCGTCTTATCCAGCGCGTTATGGATCTCAATTCCAACGCACGTTTTCACCCCAGATACCAAGCCATTATTCCTGGTCGGATTCATTACCCGATAGTGCTTACGTCACGACATTCGTGGACTACCGTCGGGGGGATTATCTGTTTGACCAGTTAGAAATTCATTCCACTTTGGCGAATCCAAGTAATGCCCTCGAAATCTACGGCTTCAAGCGTTCCTACGGGGGACCATGGGGTCAGTTCTATCAACAACCCCAGGGACCGGTGGGGCCCATTCAACAATCCTACCGAC
>CAZBEL010000410.1:0-1709 GCA_964490885.1 uncultured bacterium | reverse complement strand
AGTATTATTCCTCTAGTGTCATGGTGGAATTGAACGGGTCTGTTGACCCGATTGACTTGCCGGTAAAACTAGGTTTTGCCGTTCCCGCCAATACGGACTCCATTTTTTTCGTGAATGGTGATAAAGGAAACGAAACGAATTTCCAAATGTATTCCGCAGTAGAAGAGGACGGTGAAAATTGGGTTTATTTTCCCATTAAACGTCAATTCTTCCGAGCAGTTTTGTTTTATTCTCCCTTCGATTCCGTAGGGCCGCGAGCCGTGGATTTCACCTTTAAAACAAATCAGGATTTGAGAAATATCTTCATTTTAGTCCAAAGGCCGGAAGAAGCGAAGAATTTCATCTGGTCAGAGCCGGATCTTGGAAGTGGCGAGGATGAACACGGGGTGCTTTTCTTCCAGAAACATCTCCACGAGTTACCCGCAGGTGAAGCCAAGGTCATTTCCTTTACCTATGAAAATCCGACCGGGCTCACCACTATGGCCAGCCTGGCCCGCCGGATGGGGAATACACAAGCTGCCGTTACGAAAGGTCCCTTGCGCCACCAACTGCCTTTATGGCAACCTTTGATGGTCTTAGGTGGGTTGGCGCTGGTGATTGGTTTTTTGTTCTACCGTTCCCAGCAAGCAACGTCGGAGAAACCAGCCGGTGCTGTTTGTAAGTCTTGCGGGGAGAAATTAGTCCCCGGGGCCAAGTTTTGCTCAAGTTGTGGAGTGCCCGTCTAATGTGGCCCGTCATTGCTAAGTTCGGTCCCATCACTATCTATTCCTTTGGTTTTATGCTGGTGGTGGCCTTTTACACTTGCTATTTTCTCCTCTCCCGGGAAATGAAACGTTTAGGGTATAAACCTCAAGTAGCTTCCGATATTATCTTTGCCGGGGCCGTGGGAGGCATATTGGGTTCCAAATTGTATTATTTAATCGAAAATTTTGACCGGGTGCTAGCTGATCCGACCGGGATGATTTTCAGCGGTCGGGGGTTGGTTTTTTTAGGGGGTTTGTTAGGAGGCATGCTTGGTGTTACGCTGGTCTTGAGGCGCCATAAATTACCCTGGATCGTATTTGCTGATATCGTCGCCCCCTTATTGATTTTGGGGTATGCCATCGGACGCATTGGGTGTTTCTTGGTAGGGGATGACTACGGGATTCCTACCCATCTACCCTGGGCCGTGAGTTTCGAGAATGGATTGCCTCCCTCAACCGTACGCGTGTTTCAATATTATTATCCCTGGATCGACCTTAACGGATTTGAGTCAGGTGTCCTCACCGTACACCCCACACAAATCTATGAGACCATCATGGGGCTGGGGATCTTTGCCTTCCTGTGGAAAAAGCGATTGACCATACAACACACGGGCAGTCTTTTTTTCACTTACTTGATTCTGGCAGGGTTGGAACGGTTTTTCATCGAATTCATCCGCACTAATACGCGTTATCTATTTAACCTTACCGGTGCCCAGTTACTGTCTATCGTAATGGTAATAATTGGAGCTTATTTCTTACGCCACCCCGTAAAATCAACCTCCCCCGCCGCCACTTCTTAGCCCTCGTCCTCATGCGGGGCCTTGCATCTTTTTTCCTATTCCTCTCCTTACTTTCGGCGGAACTCACCGTTTATCAAGAACAGGAGATCCCTTTCCCCGACCTGTTTATTGCCCGGGGGTTTACACCTACCGATATAACCGTAGCCCCAGGTCCTTTGCTATTTCT
>CAZBEL010000409.1:0-1722 GCA_964490885.1 uncultured bacterium | reverse complement strand
GGAGATTACCGTCTATTTGCCCCTACTCCGACAACGCAGGCAATGGAGTGATCGTAAAAAATGGGTAGAGTTGCCGCTTTTTCGTTCCTACGTTTTTGCCCGGATCGAGTTGAAAAATAGCCTCTTTGTTTTGCAAACCGTGGGAGTGCATCATATCGTACATTTCAAGAAAAAGATTGCCACTATCCCTGACGACCAGATCGAAGGAATTCGTAAAATGATTGAGGGGGGATACGATCCGCAACCTGTTCAATACATGGTAGTGGGAGATGCGGTGGAAGTCGTCGAAGGACCATTAAAAGGGCAACGCGGAATTGTGGCTAGAATTGATAAAGAGGATAAATTTGTAATCAAAGTAGATGCCATCCAACACGCCATTGCTGTACATATTCACCCCGGATATTTGAGGCCCATAAAAACCCATGTCCATCCAGTTTTATAACTCCCTTACTCGTAAAAAAGAACCCTTTAAACCGCTGCTCTCTGGCAAGGTATCCCTTTACACTTGCGGCCCCACAGTTTATGATCAAGCACATATCGGGAATTTCCGCACTTTTCTTTTTGAAGACTTCTTGAAACGCTATCTAAACTGGAAAGGGTACCACGTCACCCATGTGATGAATATTACCGACGTGGATGACAAGACCATCCGTAAATCCCAGGAAAACAAGGTCTCCCTGGAAACGGTTACTCAGAAGTATGCAAAACTCTTCTTCGAAGATTTACGTACTTTAAAACTTATCCCCGCTGATGTCTATCCCACGGCTACCGGTCACATTGACGTTATGATAGATATGATCCAGAAACTGTTGGATAAAGGTCATGCCTACCAGGCGTCTGACGGATCAATTTATTTTGATATTGACAGCTATCCAAATTATGGGCAATTAGCACGCCTGGATTCACACGGGCAACGTGCTACTGAGCGTGTACAAAGTGATGAATATTCCAAGGATAATCCCCAGGATTTTGCCTTGTGGAAAGCATGGAAACCGGAAGATGGATCAGTGAGTTGGGAATCCCCTTGGGGAAAGGGACGTCCCGGCTGGCACATTGAATGCTCGGCTATGTCTACGAAATATCTTGGAGAGCATTTTGACATTCACTGTGGAGGGGTGGACAATATCTTCCCCCACCACGAGAATGAGATTGCCCAATCGGTGTGCGCCACGGGGAAACCGTTCGTAAACGTGTGGCTCCACTCCGAACACCTTCAGGTGGAGGGAGGAAAGATGAGCAAGTCGCTGGGGAACTATTATCGTTTATCGGACTTGCTAAGCCGCAAGCATACGCCGGAGGCGATTCGTTATGTTCTCTTGAGCGCCCACTACCGCACGAAACTAATGTTTTCGGAAGACAAACTGTGGGAAGCCCAGCGGACAATTCAACGGATTTTGGAGTTGAAAATGCGCCTGCAGTCCTTAAGTGATACCATTGGAGAAGTACTTCCCGAGGTAGGAAAGGCTTTTGAGGAAGCTTTAGACGATGATTTGGGATCTCCCCAGGCATTTGCCATTTTCTTTGAGTGGTTACGAGATACCAACAGTCGGATAGACAATAACGAATTAAGCGTCGAACAAGCGTCTCAGGGGTTATTTTTTATTCAGGTAGTGGACCGCTTGTTCGGGATTTTACCATCGGAAGTTGAAATACCTTTAGAAGTCCAAAAATTGGTGGAAGAGCGGGAGTTGGCCCGCAAATGAAAAAGTTGGGCGCAAGCCG
>CAZBEL010000408.1:0-1724 GCA_964490885.1 uncultured bacterium | reverse complement strand
GTAAGCCACAGAGACACAGAGGAATGTAAAATAGGTTCTCTTTTGGATCATTTTTCCATTAATCCACTAATCCATTATTCCATTCAAACGGTCTTGTCTTTCCGAGGCAGGCACGACCGAGGGATCTGCGTTTGGGGATTATTGTACATTGTCGGCAGTATCCTATCAAGTGTTTGTTAAAGAGCCTTGGTATTCACTCACGCTATGTGGCTTTTCACTTATGGGCTATAACAGGTAGATGTAGATTCCTCACCTGCTAATGCAGGGTTCGGAATGACGAACTTCGTGCGAGTATATTAATGCGACTGGGTTCAAAAAAGGTTTCCCCTTCTTCCAACAATCCATTAATTCAACATCCCATTTATAAAAGGCGTTTATCAAGTGATGTTATTTTGGAGGGTTCTGGGATAAAAATAAAGTCGCTATGAACAAGCGAAAAACCTTCAACCTCCATTAAATTTATTTGTAAATTTCCCGACTCGAAAATAAGCATTTTTGTGACCTAATCGTTGCGAATCACCTTTTAATATTTAGGGTGCTTCATTTTAACGATTGGCTGCATCCTTTAACATCATAACGTCAACTTTGGAAGACCTCTATGTTAACCGTAACTGTACTTAAGGAAACTGCTGAAGGGGAGCGGCGGGTAGCGCTGGTTCCCGAGAGTATTAAACGCTTGGTCAAGAAAGGTGTGCGTGTTTTAGTCCAGTCGGAAGCCGGGTTGCAGGCGGGGATCTTGGATGAGGAATACACCGCCGCCGGGGCCGAAATTCTGTCTGATTATGGTCAATTGCTTAAAGAGGGCAAGATTTTTCTAAAGGTCCGGGCCGTCTGTTTGCAGGATGGCATGATGCAGGTGGTGGATCCCTTTCCCAAAGGGTCCGTATTAATCAGTTTTTTCAATCCTTTCAAGCATATTCATAATGTAGAGGCCCTGGCTCAGCGCGGCGTTACGGCCTTTTCCATGGAATTGGTTCCGCGTATTTCCCGGGCCCAGCGCATGGACGCCCTCAGTGCCATGAGCTCTGCGGCGGGGTATAAGGCCGTGATCCTGGCCGCCAGCCGACTCACCAAGTTCTTCCCCCTCATGATGACCGCTGCCGGGACCATTTCCCCGGCCAGCGTCCTAGTGATCGGGGCCGGCGTGGCTGGTCTGCAAGCCGTGGCTACTGCCAAGCGCTTAGGGGCCAAGGTGAAGGCTTTTGATACCCGTCCCGTGGTTCAGGAACAGGTGGAGAGCTTGGGGGCAGAGTTCGTCCCCTTGGAAACCACGCAAGAAGCGGAAACGGAAGGGGGCTACGCCAAGGAACTCACCGAAGATTTCTACCGTCATGAACAGGCCACCATTTCAGAGCAGTTACCCACCACCGATGCCGTGATCACCACGGCGCAAATCTTCGGCAAGCGGGCGCCTTTATTGATTACTGAGGAAATGGTTCAGCTCATGCGCCGGGGGTCGGTGATTATCGATCTGGCCGCCGAATACGGCGGGAATTGCGAACTCACCATTCCCGGAAAAGAAGTGGAAGCCTACGGAGTGAGTATCATTGCCCCGCTGGATTTGCCTTCCACCCTAGCCTACCATACCAGCGAGATGTACAGCCGAAATGTCACCGCGCTCATCTCAGAGATGGTGAAGGAGGGGGAACTGAACATCGACTTCGAGGATGAAGTGATTGGAGGTACCCTCTTAACCCACGGGGGCAAGATTATGAACAAACATG
>CAZBEL010000407.1:0-1725 GCA_964490885.1 uncultured bacterium | reverse complement strand
GCATACATTTTTAACTCCAAAAAAGCGGGCGAAGTTACGCGCAAAGGGCATTCCGATCAAGCCTTAGTTGTGCGATTAGATTGGGGCCGTGTAAAATTCGTGACATCCTGTCCATCCTTGGCGCGCAAGAATTGGAATTCATCCCGGGCTACTCGCGGATCGGCTTCAATGGAAATGTGCACAAAATTCTGCCACATGAGGCCCCGGAGTATCTTCCGCTTATTTTCCAGTAAATATTCAGCATTTTCTGGATGCAACAACAACCGTAAACGTAAATCGCGATGTTTTGACTTGTAACGCCTGAGCCAGTGATCAATTCTCGTAACTAAAGTTTCTTTAGCAATGATACGTCCTGAGCCGTGACAGACAGGACATTCCTCGCTCATGGAATCGATGAGACTCAAACGGATTCTCTGACGTGTCATTTCCAAAAGCCCAAATTCACTGATGGGGGACACAGCAACCTTGGCGCGGTCACGTTTCAACTCTTTCCGCAGCTCGTAATAGACCTTTTTACGGTTCGCCTCATCCTGCATGTCAATAAAATCAATGACGATGAGACCTGAGAGATCGCGCAAACGTAATTGGCGTGCCACTTCCCGGGCGGCTTCTAAGTTTATCTTCAGGGAGTTGTCCTCGTGAATCTTCTTCCCCACGAAGCGACCACTGTTCACGTCCACCACCACCATGGCTTCTGTCTTTTCAATGACCAGATAAGCCCCACTTTTCAACCACACCTTCGGCCGGAGAAGTTTGTCGATTTCATCCTCAATGCCCATGCCTTCGAAAAGGGGCGTCTTTAACTTGTAAAGTTCCAGTCGTGAGGCAATGTTAGGAGACACGTCTTCCAGGTAGCGTTGGGTTTTCCGGTACAGTTTTTTCGAATCAGTGATAATCTTCTCCACATCTGGCGTGAACAGGTCACGAATGACGCTGGAAGCTGTTTCTAAATCTTCGTAGATGAGTGCGGGACCGGGCGTTCTTTGGGCCTTTTTCTGTACTTTCCGCCACGTGTCCATTAACATTTCATAATCACGTTTTAATAATGCTTCATCTTTCCCCTCGGCAACCGTACGAATGATCAGTCCCACATCTTTGGCTTTGAAACTAGCAGCGATCTTCCGTAGTCGGCGACGCTCGTATTTATCCCAAATTTTCTTTGAAATCCCAATGTAACTGGCATTGGGTACCAATACTAACAGTCGCCCTGGTAGGGCAATCTCTGTGGTAACCCGGGGACCTTTGCCGGCAAAAGGTTCCTTAATGACCTGGACGAACACCTCCTGCCCGGTTTTTAAATCTACCTCCACATTGTCGCGGCTATTTTTAAATCCAGTGTTATCATTGGCCTCCTGATCCACATCGGCCAGGTATTCATTATTCTCAATTTCAGAAAAGGGAAGGAAGGCATTGATGCCGTAATTAATATCCACAAAGGCAGCCTGCATCCCAGGGAGAACATTCTCCATCACACCCTTATAAATATTCCCCACCATGCGGTGGTGATCCTGTTTCTCAATATATACTTCTACTAACTGACCATCTTCCAGGATCGCAATACGGGTCTCCCCCATGCTCTCATTAATATAAATTTCTTTCTTCATGTTTCTAACCTACCATTTGTTTATAGAACAGCCACCAAGAAATGAAACCTGAATGGGGCTCCACCTTTTTGTGGATGTATTTTACTTAGTGACTTTTATCGGTGGGGAGATGAGGAAGGAA
>CAZBEL010000406.1:0-1734 GCA_964490885.1 uncultured bacterium | reverse complement strand
CAAAGAGCGACTATTCATAAGACTCCCACATTTTTTATGGAGGAAAGTAGAGATGAATTGGGATGACCAGCAAGGCTTAGGGTGACTGGAAAAGGGGTGCGAAAGAATCACACATATACCTTCTCATCAAAAGAAGGTAGACTTTCCAATGATTGTACTTTGTCAGGGAAAAAGTTAAATTAAGCGTGTCGAAGGGGTGCTGCTCTGCTCCAGACAGAGCGGCTGAGATTAAACCCGAAGAACCTGATCTGGATAATACCAGCGAAGGGAGCTCATTATGAAACATCTTTCAGTAGTTTTCTGTTCTGCTTTCTATCTTCTATGGATTAGTCCTGCATCAACCCAAGAAGTAACCATTTCCGGTACTGTCATTGACGCTACGACCCAACAACCCATTGAGGGTGTGAATATTTACACGACTGATGAAGGTACCACCAGTGATGAACAGGGTCATTTTACGCTGACAGTACAGTCCGGGGTTTCCCTTACTGTTTCTCACATCCGTTACGAGACCCAGAAGGTGGTGGCCCGAACCTCGCCTTTACAAATTCAACTAACCCCGGTTGTTTTACAGGGGGAACCGGTTTTTGTGCGTGCCACCCGGGCCGTGGTAGGTGAAACCCCGGTAGCTTTTTCAAATGTCAATTTAGAGGAAATTAACACCCGCTATACGGTGGAAGATGTTCCCATGATCCTGGCCTATGAACCGGGTGTGTATGCCTACAGTGAGAGTGGCAATGGAACCGGCTATTCCTACGTCTCCATCCGTGGTTTTGACCAAAGTCGCATTGCCGTACTCCTGGATAACGTTCCCCTGAATGACAATGAAAGTCATCAGGTATATTGGGTGGATCATGGCGATATTCTTAACGATGCCCGGGAGGTCCAGATTCAGCGGGGGATAGGGAACAGTCTCTACGGTTCTTCAGCTTTTGGCGGCTCTATTAACGTCATTACGCAAATATTAAGTGAGAGTCCTTTATTTAGTGCAACGGTAGGATATGGCTCTTACAACACGTCTAAACTAAGAATGAAATATCAATCGGGACCCTTGGCGGGTAATCGCTGGGCTATTAGTGGCCGTCTTTCCCTCATCGATTCCGATGGCTACCGTCAGTTTCATGACAGTCGACAAAGAAGCTTTACACTGGGGATAGAAACGCGGCAGGGTTTCTGGACGCATCGACTCAGGAGTCTACTAGGGTATGAAAATACAAATTTAGCGTGGGATGGTGTCTCAGCGGAGGATATCAATAATCGCGAAAAACGGCGTTCCAGTTATCGTGCCTATACTGATGATTTTCTCCAGCAGGTTTATTCTCTAAACAGCCATTATCAACCTAACCCAAGCTTTACTTTTGAAAATGTAGCCTATTTAGTGAAAGGTTCCGGGTATTACCGTGTGTGGAAAGAGAACCGTGACTTTTATTCCTACAACTTAGATGTGGAGGATCAATATCCCGATTCAGTTGAACAAACACTGACGACAAACCTGTTGCGACGGAAATGGATTGTAAATACCTATTTTGGCGTGATCCCCACCATGACCTGGATTAAGCCTAATTACCGTTGGGATGTGGGTCTGGAACTCCGCGGTTATACTGGCAATCATTTTGGTGAAGTGAGCAATTTTTCTGACAGTACTCTAATTTCCATGCTAGGTACTGGTTGGTATAAATACTACCAGTATACGGGTCAGAAAGGATTAGCCACTGCGTTTGTTCATTTAGATTA
>CAZBEL010000405.1:0-1753 GCA_964490885.1 uncultured bacterium | reverse complement strand
TATTTTCACTGTAGGAGGTGGTCCCGTTTCCTGTACCGAATATTCCGGCAATCAGACACCCCATGCCTTCAAAGGTAATACCCCGACTGATTGTTTTTCCCGTCGGTACCGGGGCACCGCTAAGGCGGGCACAGGCGTAATAATCGCCGATCGACTCCACGATGGATGCAATATAGCCGGCCAGCATTCCTACCAAAGCAGCAATGCCGAACTGGGGGAAACCCCACTGAAAGGGATAGGGAATTCTTAACCAGGGAGCGTTCCTCAGGTTTTCCAGACTGGTGTAGGCGGGATGTCCCGCCGGGAAAATTCCCAATACCGTCCCCACTGCTGCCACGGCCCAAGCGGTCAGAATCGCCAGAAGGATGGGATAGAGTTCAAAAGTGCGGTGCCGCCGGGAGAAATACTGACTGAATAAAATAATCAATAAAATGGTTAAACCGCCGATGGGCCAGTACTTTCCCGCCTCCGGTGCGCCAAACTTGAATAAGGCCAGACCAATCAGGGCGATGGTAGGAGCAATCGTTACCGGACCCACAAACCGCAGAAGACGACCCACCATCCCGCTGGCACCGATGATGATTTCAAAGAAAGAGCCGGCAATGATGGCTCCCTGAACATGCTGCATCCGTACTTCCCAACCTGCATTCGCCAGAGCGGCCATGCTGCAGATAGCAAAAGTAGGGGCCAGAAACGAGAAGGTCCCTCCCTGGACAATCGGCAAACGGTTCCCCCAAGTGGTTTGTAAAATGGTGGTAATCCCGCTGACAAAGAACATGGTGGCAATCAACCAGCCTTTTTGAACAGGGTCAGTAATTCCGAAGGCTGGTGCCAGCAATAGTGGAATTGCCACGGTGGAACCAAACATGGTCAGGTAATGCTGGAATCCCAGAATGATCGTTTCCCTCAGGGGTGGACGATCATCAATGCCATAAAGCAGATTATGATTGGATTGAGTGGTCGCCAATGGTTCGCTCCTGTTTAAAATCCCTCTTTAATCATCAACTCATCCAGTTGGTGCGGGCTTCGGGGTTCCATTTAATGGTAGTCTTTTTCAGTTTGGTCCAGAATTCAATTGAACTCTTCCCGGTGATGTCAGCGGTACCGAATTTGGACTGGTTCCAGCCGCCGAACGAAAACGGTTCCCGGGGGACTGGAACACCGATATTCACGCCAATCATGCCAGCACTGGCCCGCTCAGCTACATACTTGGCCAATCCCCCGGACTGGGTGAACACTGCTGCCGCATTACCATATTCAGAACGGTTTTCAATTTCCAGGGCTTCCTCCACTGTCTGAGTCCGCATAATGGAAAGAACGGGACCGAATACTTCTTCCCGGGCAATCGACATGTCCGGGGTCACATAGTCTATAACTGTCGGTCCCACGTAAAACCCGTTTTCATGACCCGAAACTTTTACACCGCGGCCGTCCACCAGGACTTTCGCACCTAGTTTCTCCGCTTCGGTGATATACCGTTCGATCCGTTCCTTGGCAGCCTGGGATATCACTGCCCCTAAGTTCTTACCTGGTACAATCTCCCGGGCTTCTTCACACAACTTTTCGATTATGAGATCTACATCCCCTACGGCTACCATGGCAGAGGCCGCCATACAGCGCTGGCCACAACACCCGGTCAAGGAGGCAGCCAGATTGGAAGCTCTCATCTCCACGTTGGCGTCGGGCAGTACAATCAAACGGTTTTTTGCACCCCCCAGGGCCAGAACGCGTTTATGGTGACCTGCCGCCCGGG
>CAZBEL010000404.1:0-1763 GCA_964490885.1 uncultured bacterium | reverse complement strand
CGAAGGTTATAAAGAAGTGCTATTTGATTTAAAGATGGCTGGTGTTACTCCCATCATCGCCCACCCAGAGCGTTACCGTCCTATCCAGGAAGATGTTGAAATTGTCCGGCACATGGTGCGCGCTGGGGCCTTGATTCAGATTGATGCCGGAAGCCTATTGGGTACTCTCGGACAACGGGCCAATAAAAGCTCCCGGGAACTTTTACAGCAGCGTCTATGTCATTTAATTGGATCCGACGCTCATGACGATAAGAAAAGGAATTTCTGTTTACCCAAAACCATAGAGGTTGGACGGGAGTTAATTGGTACAGAGATAGAAGAAATTGTGTTCGCTAACCCTAAACGCTTGCTGAATGGGGAACCCATCGAAGCCGACGTGTTAGAAGCTGCTATTCCTACTCAGGGGCTTTTTTCCAAGTTCCGACGCCGCTTTTTGAGTCGTTAAGAGAAGTTTTTTTCGAAAAGGTTGTGTTGTAAATTCATAGTAAGGTAAACTTCTTAACAAAGTACATAAAATCACATGCCGTTTAGACGGAATAAAACCCTGACACTTCTCATTTGCGTCCAATTTTTTTCGGTGACCCTCTTTGGACAGATGCAATTGCAGCGTCAGGTGTACGGGTCCCAGACTTATCCCCGAAGTGGCGAGCGCTACATCACCGATGAATTTGGTGTGGCCCGCATGTGGGTAAATGTTTGGGGTCATGTAAATAAACCTGGCAGCCACCTTGTGTATGATGGGATTGATCTGGCAACGCTACTATCCATCACCGGTGGGCCTAAACCGGGAGCCGACTTGCGGAAGGTGCGCTTATTCCGGGATATACCGGATAAAGAAGGTAACCTGACTTATACGATAAATATGGAAAAATTTCTTAAGACCGGTGACCGGAGTGAATTCATTGAGGTGTTACCCAACGATACATACGTTATACCCCAGAAATTAACTTCCTTTGTACTCTCCCAGGCAGGGTTATTGAATACGTTCTTAAGTATAATCAACATTTATTTACAGATACAGATTTATTCGAGGAGGTAGGAGGATTTATAAGGAAATGTCGATAAATGCGACGAACTTTGCTAATATGTATGTAAAGATGCACAATTAATATTATGGCTGAACGCATAACAACAACGGAGCTAGCTTATCCCGTCGGGAATAATCAATTTGGTTATGAAGATACAGAACTGGGTCTTAAAGATATTTATTATATCCTTCGGCGGAATGCCAAGACTATCCTGTGGGTAACTATTAGTGTATTTCTAATAACCGTGATAGCAACACTATTAGCAACTCCTGTTTACGAGTCCACCGCTATGATTATAGTAGAGGAACCCAATAAGAGTATGGCCATCTTTGATCTAGGAATGGGTGAGGATTTGAATCTTATCAATAATGAAATTGAAATTCTTAAGTCCCGCTCACTAGCGGAAGCAGTAGTTAAAAAGCTTTGGCAATCTAAATATAGAAATAATCTATTTTTATTTGGTACTCGCCTTTACCAACCGGAAGGAATTCGTAAAATTTTTCGAAAGGCTCTTACATTCGGCATCTGGAATCCTGATACTAATGACTTACCAAGATATACTGAGACAATCAATGATTCGGTATTCAACGAAGCAGTCAAAACTATACGCGAGAATATGGAAGTCACCAACCAGCGCAATACTAATGTCCTTAACGTTACAGTACCTAGCATTGATCCTGATGAAGCTGCCTTAATTGCTAACACTATTGTGAGTCTTTACCAACAAAGGGACAT
>CAZBEL010000403.1:0-1767 GCA_964490885.1 uncultured bacterium | reverse complement strand
GGCCACGAATACTTCCATTATATCCAGTTGACAGGATCGTCTTATCCCGTACGATGACAGCCCCTACATGCTTCCGATCACAAGTAGAGCGGGTGGCCACCTCCCGGGCAATATTCATGAAATACTCGGCCCAACTAACGCGGTTTTTCCCTGCTGACATGGGATAAGTTTAACCTCCTTATCAATTGGGATAAAATGGGAAATACCCTAAATTGACCGCATTAAAACAATACAGGAGTCATACTATGTACAAAATAAAACAGTTATTACTGGGCATATTCATGATATTCTTAGCAGTCACGATACAATTTACGTTTCCTGCCTGTGAAGATAAGAAATCTGAAGACTCCCATGAGGTTACCGTAAATGATCCTACTAATGATTATACGGTTTTCGTACAGATTATCGGGATGGGTAGTTCAGGCTGTACTATGGGCTCGGTTGAAATACTGGGTGAAAATGTTGACGATGCTCAAGTACAAATCAACAAACAGAGCCTTGTTTATGATGAAGATTCAGAAATTTACACTGATGACTCGGGAGTAATACAATATTCCCCCGGTAGTAAGTACAATCTGGTTGTGAAACACAATGGTGTTGAGATCGCCTCTGGGTATACTATCATGCCCTCGATTCCCACTATTACCAACTTAGAAAGTCCGGTGGAGCACAGTTTGAATCAATCTCTAACGGTAGAATGGAAAGCCGTGGACCATGCATCGGCTATCGCCGTGCTGGTAAGTACCAGTATCTACGATACAACCACTTGGGAATACAAAGAATACGACACCGGTTTAATGCAACCATCTTTAACCAGCTATACGATTCCAGATACTTTTTTTAATATAGCTGGTGAGTATAGTCTAAGCATTGCCGCTTACTATGGAGTATTACCGGGAATGGATATGGATAACCCCGACACCACCAAGGGCTATAATCTTGAAGGGGCAGCAGGAATGTTTATCACCACCAACGGGTTTCCCAGCAGTCCCAGTAGTGGCAATTTTATTATCAACGTTGGTGGAGGTGGGTTTAGTTCAACAGTACCCAGAGCGGCAGTACAACGAAGTAATTCGGAAATATTTGAGCAAAAACTTAAGAAGTTGTCGCAACACTTTCTCAAGTAATTATATAAAAGGGGGTCTAAGCACTAGACCCCCTTTTACTATTTTGCTAGGGACTTTCTCCAATAATCAGGGTAGAAGCGTTGTCCATCCTTCCTTAATTTATTGTTTCATTATTGTTGATATTCCCTTCAAGTAATACCTTACAAATTGTAAAGTAAAGCAAGCCCAATTCCTGTGTTTTTAAAATTGAAATCTGAGTCCACATCTTTGATGACATCTGCAAGACCTAAGTAATACGACGCTCTAACACCCATCTTTGTATTGATCATGTAATCCAGACCGATTAATAAACCATAATCAAGGGCAAAATCATCGCTGTTAAGAGTCTCCGAGTCTCCATCAAACTCACTTGTACCACCAATGGCTTTTCCTAATTGTAAACCGCCAAAAGCAGATATACCTTCCTTGATTGCATAAGGATAGATCCCATATGCGGTCAGGTAATTATAGGTATCCGAGCCGGTGAACGTTTCGCCGAGAAAGCTCATTTCCATTTTCGCCCCTCGTTGAACTAATGCACCACCAACTTTTAATGGTCCTACCGCCGTTTCGGCACCGATGTTCAACCCTACTTTCATTGAAATATCAAATAAATCAGCCACATCACTGTCGTTGTATTGTACGCTACCAAGGTTTAAAC
>CAZBEL010000402.1:0-1772 GCA_964490885.1 uncultured bacterium | reverse complement strand
ATTACCTCAAGCGAAACCGTTGGAAGGAATTCCTCCACTTGGATCAAGCTCCTGATACAACGACGGAAGGGAATGAAGACACCGCTTCTCACGACCGTCGGCAACTATGGCGGGCAGTGGCCACTTTGCCCAAACAACAACGCCTGGTCATTATGATGCGTATTTCGCAAGAGCTCCCTTTTAAAAACATCGCCGAGATCCTCGAGACCAGTGAAGGATCAGTGAAGGTGAGTTATCACCATGGTGTGAAAAAACTCAAGGAGTTATTAGAGTACTAAAATGGATTTTGAACACAAACTGATTCAACTCTGCCATACGACTAGGGAGACTCCCGATCCGGAAAAGTTCATTGACCGGTTGAGGGGAAGACACGTGGCCCTGCAACGACGGAAGCAACGATTGTTCATGGGGGCTACCATGTTCGTTTTTATCGCGCTGGTAGGAGTATTAACGGTAACCCAGTTACAAAACCCCACGACATTAACCAACCCGGTCAACTCTTACGCGGGACTTCTATTAACTGCCGATGAAGAAGAGCAACTTTGGGAGGAAATGGCACTCTATGTCTTAGAAAGCGAAGAGGATTTATGGACGGCTTTGGAATTTTTCGATGAAGTTGAATTTGAAGACTTAACTAATATTATGGAGGCAAACTAATGAAAGCTATTAAACCCATTATCACGTCCTTTTTGTTCATGGCAATTCTATTGGGGCAACCGCCTCGCCCCCAGGCTCCAGTACCACCTCCACCGAGGGCTCAGGCTGGTAACCGCATGGAGCTTATGGCCATTTGGAAATTGACCGATGAACTAAGACTCACTGAAAAACAGGCGGAGACCTTTTTCCCTAAGATGCGTGCTCATCGGGAAGAAATGAAAAAACTTCAGAAGGCCCAGCGGGAACTCATGAAACCATTGGTGGACAAGGCCGAACGAGGGGAGGATATTTCCGATAAAGAGTTGGCCAGAGCTATTAAGGAAGTCAACAAACTAGAGGCCCAAAAAATAGAACAGCGAAATACGTTTATCGAAGGGATGAAAGGTACGTTAACCAATGCTCAATTGGTAAAGCTTATGGTGTTTCAAGAGCGCTTTATCCAGGATATCCGTAAACAATTTAAGGAGCGCCGCCGACCTTCTGATCGACCTGGTCCCCACCGCTCCTGGAAATAATCCTGACATTGAGGAGATTAATCATGAAAACATTCTTAGCAGTCACTATTTTACTTTTCATAATCCTCTTTCCAGCTTGCGAGCGAACAAATGAGGAATCCTTTAATACCAATGAACTCTTAACGCTCATTGATGCCGACGAAGCCTTTTCCCTGGACGGTTTTAACGACGAAGGTGCCGTCCCGGACGACTATATCACCGGGCTAGAAATTGGCGGGATGAGTAAAACCACAGTGGACACCCTCTGGCCCCACAGTAGTTATCGGTTGCGATTTGGACGCCAGATCACTAACCATGACCGCACCGTAACCTTCGATGTGAATGGGGACACGGCCATCGGCTATATTACGCACACTTTGGAGGGGAACTTCATCGTGGTGGCTATTGACACGATGACCCACGCAGTGGTGGATTCTTTTGTAAAAACTTTCTCTACGGATTTTAATCGCAAGTTACGTTTTGTGCGCATTCCTGATAGTGACAATCCCGACGGATATCGTTGGATTATTGACGCTTTTACCCTGGGTACTGGTGGTGCGGGGACAAAGGTCCGCATCACCAAACTGGACTTCATCTGGACCCCTTTAGGAGGCAACGATT
>CAZBEL010000401.1:0-1790 GCA_964490885.1 uncultured bacterium | reverse complement strand
AACGGGTTTTCGGTTCACGGTTGACGCTAAATAAAGTTTGTAAAGATTCTTATGCCTCCCTGATACCTAACCTCTCGAAGCGCACTATTGATCAGACATTAAAGGCTTTGCAGGCAAAAGTTGAAAAGACGTTGAACCCGGTGAAAAACCAGGTTTTTCTTCACACCGGTCCCCATCATGATGATATCATGTTAGGGTTTTTACCCCATATCATTCACCTGGTCCGGTCC
Organism: uncultured bacterium; assembly: GCA_964490885.1. GTDB lineage: Bacteria > Fidelibacterota > Marinisomatia > Marinisomatales > TCS56 > CAZBEL01. The sequence goes on along the minus strand of CAZBEL010000401.1, from coordinate 1,560 downwards.
CCCCGCAACCACCATCATTTTGCTATTATGACCTCGGGTTTTACATCTGTGACCAACCGATTTCTCCAGGAGTGTCTCCGGGCAACCTTATACTATCTCCAAAAAGGACGCATCGAAATGACCACTTATTCCAACTTTTTCATCGAAGGGTATCGTTGGAAATGGGATAAAGATGTGTTCCACTACCTGGATCGAGTGGCTTCGGATAATGCCGAGGGAAGGCAACGAGGTTTGAGCCATCGCATCGTTCGCATCCTGGTGGAAATCTATGGAATTGAGTCCATCCCTGAATTGGAGGCGAAATTAACCGAACTGTTAGACTATTTAAGCCGGTGCTACGATGGGGAGCGGAATCCGCCCCATATCCAACGGTTAAAAGGAATGATTCGGGAATTTGAAGAGGAACTGGTTTGGGCTCGCTACGGTGTGCGCGTTAGAGATATCCACCATTTACGTTTAGGTTTTTATACCGGTGATATTTTCACAGAGACACCGAAACGAAGCCGGGACGTGGAACCCATATTAACGCTTCTGAGAACGATTGAACCTACGGTGATTTCTTTAGCATTAGATCCGGAAGGCAGTGGTCCCGATACGCATTACAAGGTCCTGCAGGCTATAGCTGAAGCGCTGCGTCTTTGGCAAGGGGAACGGGATCTGAGCCAACTCCGTATCTGGGGTTATCGAAACGTATGGTACCGGTTCGATGCTGCGGAAGCAGATCTAATTGTTCCTGTGTCTTTGAACTCCATGGCCGTTTTGCGGCAGACCTTTATGACCAGTTATTTAAGTCAGCGGGAAGCTTCCTTCCCCAGTTATGAATTAAACGGCCCCTTCTGTGATTTAACCCAGAAGATTTGGGTGGAGCAACACCAGGATTTGCAACTCGCGTTGGGCCGAGATTACTGGTACCAAAATCCTCACCCACGCCTCCGTGCGGCGCACGGGGCCATTTATCTAAAAGAATTGACCGTAGAGGACTTTTTGAAAGAAGCCCGCCGATTAGAAGAATCTATGGAAGGTCAGGTGGGGTAAAAGGAAACTTTTGGTTAGCTATCATAATCGCGAAATCAGTTTATTATAACTTTCATGAGAACCAATCCAAAATCAAATCATTGTATTTTTTTCTTTGCGTCCGATAGCCCGCCAACCAATACTTACACGAATAGAATAAACCGGTTTAGTGGTGTGTATTTTTTTGTATTGAAGAATTGGGTGACTCGGATTTTGTTTCCAAAGTTTGTATGTCCTTTTAGCGTGTTTCTGAATCCTTCTAGGTAATTTCTTAAAACACTTAATAAAATCATCCGAGAGGTATGAGTTCACAATTCATCACAACCTAATTTCTTTGTTTTTCCCGCGTTGAAATCTTTAAGTGCTTTGTCTGCTAATTCACCGAGTTTATCTTCAGTTTTATCAAAGGTCTCATCCCATCTAAGTTCATCTTCGATATCAGCGAGTAATTCTAGGGCTAATTCATCCTGAACAGTCTCTGGAAGTTTTGCTGCTTTTTCAAAGGCCTGTTTTAATAGGGAAGTCATCGTTTCGGTCCTCTCAAAT
>CAZBEL010000400.1:0-1794 GCA_964490885.1 uncultured bacterium | reverse complement strand
ATTTCATTCTTTGGAACGCAAGATCCAAACTTATGAGGAGCTTATTAGCGCGGTGGAGAGTTTTTTTACAATGTTGGATTTAGATTCTATTGTCCACCCGTTTGTCCATCCGGATGAAGACGCCCCTTTGGGGATAGTCGCGGTCACCTCTGATCGAGGCCTTCTAGGAGGATTGAATCACCGGATTATGACGACGGCATTCGGTTATATGAAAGATTCCCACAATCAGTTGATTATCGTCGGCCAGCAGGGGCAAAATTTTGTGCATGGGCTGAATCTTTTTTTTAAAGGATTTATCGTCGGAGAAGATGAAAAACGTTTCTTGAGAGCCTTGGAGCTCCGAGATTACATTATGGAAGAAGTGCTCAGCGGCCGCATAGGGCCGGTAAAAGTGTTATATCCTTTCGCTCAGTCCATACAGGTTCAAAATATTATGGAAATAGATTTTTTGCCATGCACAAAATGGCCTGAAAAAGACGGAATTAAATGGAGTAAATTTGGCGAGGATATTATTTTAGAATCTTATCCTGCGGATTTGGTTGAATATTTAGTGTATCTTTCCATGGGGCAAAAATTGTTTGAAATCCTGCAATTCGCCCGTTTGGCTGAATTTGCCGCGCGCACAGTTCATCTTGAGGAGAGTTCGGAAAAGATAAAAGAGATTGACAGTAAACTTAGGCTAAAATATTTTCGCGCCCGTCATGAAATCATCGACCAGCAAATGCGTGAATTATTTTCAGCAAGGTCATTATATGCCGGACAAAACTAATAAACTGAGCGGATATATTCTCGCCGTGCAAGGGCCGGTGGTTGACGTCCAGTGTATGAGCGCGCGGGATGTTCCTAATATTCATAGTGTGCTTCGGACCAAGACCGTAGACGATCGGGATGTGATCCTGGAGGTAGCGGAACATAAATCCGGCAATATTGCCCGCTGTATTGCCATTCATTCCACACTCAATTTACAGTATAAAACTTCCGTTTATCTCGAAGACACATCGATTAGTATTCCTTCCGGGGAAGATCTCTTTTCCCGCATTGTGAATGTCCTGGGTGAACCCATTGACCAGAAAGGCCCAGTCACCGTTAAAGAAAGCTTCCCGATTCGCAGTTTCAAAGAAAAAGCGCAAATACGCGGTATTCACAAAAGAACCAAGCAATTTGAGCGGTTAGAAACGGGCGTTAAAATGGTTGACTTATTGTTTCAGCTGTTAGAGGGAAGCAAAACCGGTATTCTTGGAGGCGCGGGGCTGGGTAAAACGGTTCTCGTTCTTGAAATGATCTATCAAATGATCAAAACACATGAGGGAACGTGTGTGTTTTCCGGGGTTGGGGAGCGTACCCGTGAGGGAAATGAACTTTATTACGAACTTTCCGAGGGGGATATTCTTTCCCGCATGGTCATTACTTTTGGCCAGATGAACGAGCCTCCCGGAGCCCGGTTCGGAGCGGCCATGACCGGTATTACGATTGCCGAATCCCTTCAACGCAAGAATAAAGATGTGCTGCTATTTATAGATAACATTTTCCGGTATATCCAGGCCGGCGCGGAAATTTCGACACTTCTCGGCCGCGTTCCTTCCGAAACAGGGTATCAGCCGACATTAATTTCGGAAGCGAGTGAGTTTCATGAACGTATACGGTCCGACCGGGAAGAGGGCGGATCGATTACGGCTATCGAAACGGTTTATGTTCCTGCCGATGATCTTACCGATCCGGCCGTTGTGGCTATTTTTAGCTTTTTAGACTCTATTCTTGTTTTGTCCCGTGAACGCATTCAACTCGGGCTTTATC
>CAZBEL010000399.1:0-1795 GCA_964490885.1 uncultured bacterium | reverse complement strand
ATGGATCGTGCGAGGAGGAAGTCAATATGCACTTAGGTTAGGGTTGTCGCCCACCATTGTAGGTCTAACAATCGTGGCTTTTGGCACTTCCTTGCCCGAGCTCATTGTCAGCCTTATTGCCGCTTTGGAAGAGACCAATACTATTGCAATTGGTAATATTGTCGGTTCCAATGTCGCTAATGTCGGGTTAGTACTGGGATTAAGTGCTTTCATTTTTCCTGTGACAATTGTCTTCTCGAAAATCAAATACGACCTCCTATTCTATATGGTAGTCTGCGCTTTTTTTGTTTGGTTCTGTTGGAATGGTTTCATTGGCAGGGGAGAAGGAGTTATTCTGTTTATTGGTATTATCCTTTATACGAGTTACTGTTTTCTCCATCCTCAAGGTCGGGTGGAAGTCGTTAGCGAAGGAACTTTGTCCACCAGTAGATGCATTGTGTTACTTGTCGCCGGTATTCTTTTGCTGGGTGTTGGGGCCTACTATTTTATCGACGGTGCGGTTCAAATGGCGCGCTTCTTGGGAGTCAGCGAAATCGTTATCGGAATGAGCATCGTGGCATTGGGGACTTCTTTGCCTGAATTAGCCACTTCCGTGGTGGCAGCTTTTCGAAAGCAAAGCGGTATCTCCATCGGTAATATTATAGGGTCAAACCTCTTTAATATTCTTTCCGTCATCGGCTTGGTGTCCATCATACATCCCTTAACCGTCCCCACGTCTATCCTCTACCGGGAAGTGCCCTTTATGATTGCTTTTGGGGTCGTGCTTTTTCCGCTGGCGATCATGCGTCAACCTATTTCCCGTATCAACTCCAGCATGTTAATAATTGGTTACGGACTTTTTCTATGGATCCTTTTTTAAAAACGAAGCACTTAAAACTACCAGGACTTTACGGTCGGCTTTACCCTTATGATTAAACTGGAAAACGTTTCCTACGATTACAAGCGCAGCCCGGGGGTGGTAAACGTTAATCTGACGGTAGATGATGGTGAATTCGTCTTTTTAATTGGTCCCACCGGCTCTGGGAAGACCACTATTTTGAAATTGATCTACATGTCGATTCTGCCGGATAGTGGAACGGTAATGGTGAATAAATACCGGTCTGACAAGATTCGTAAGCGGCATATCCCGCGGCTGCGTCGTGAAGTTGGGATGATTTTCCAGGATTACCATTTATTGGGGGACCGAAACCTTTTTGAGAACGTTGCTTTGCCTCTACACGTCTTAGGCTACTCCCGTTTGGAAATTGCCGAGCGTGTAAGGGATGTCTTGCAAGCTATGGGATTAGAAGATAAAGAAAGCCATTACCCCGATGAACTTTCTGGTGGGGAACAGCAACGCGCTTGCATTGCCCGTGCCCTGGTAAAAGAACCTTCGATCCTGTTGGCCGATGAACCTACTGGAAATCTGGATCCCATCACTTCTTTTGAATTTATTAAACTATTAGAAGAGATTAACCAGGAAGGAACCACCATTTTGATGGCGTCTCACAATTACGGATTGATAAAAGGCCGGGGCCATCGGATTGTGGAGATCCAGGAGGGGAAGCTTCGCTAATATGGTTGATAAAGCCTTATTTTTGTTAGGAGAAGGGTTAAAAAACCTATGGCGTCACCGTATGACGGCACTCACTGCGGTGAGTTCTATCTTTTTAACACTGTTTCTTATTGGTGGCCTGCTATTGGTTGGGCAGCAGACTCAGAAAATGATCGTTTACCTTCGCTCAAAGTATAAAATCGAAGTTTTTTTCGCCGATACCGTTAGTGAAAAGCAAGCTGTCTCGCTTTTAAAACAGAT
>CAZBEL010000398.1:0-1797 GCA_964490885.1 uncultured bacterium | reverse complement strand
CAGCGTGTTCCACCAACATGACGGTGGCGTTGGGAACGTCTATGCCCACCTCAATCACTGTGGTGGAGACTAATATCTGGAGGTCGTTTCGGGCAAAGGCGTCCATTACTGCTTCTTTCTCTTCTTTTTTCATTCTCCCGTGCAGAAGGCCCACCTTAAAATCAGGGAAAATTTGGGTGGATAAATACGCATGTCCCTCCACAGCCGCAGCCACGTCGCTTTTTTCTGTCTCCTCTACTAATGGGAACACAACCATGCACTGACGTCCCCGGCGTACTTCCTCAGCCATGAACCGGTAGATTTTAGGTAAGCGGTCAGGATCCACCACAGTAGTGACCACCGGTTTTCGATCCTTCGGCATTTCATCAATGATGGATAGATCCATATCCCCGTGATAGGTAATCGCCAGGGTCCGGGGAATGGGCGTGGCGGTCATGGCCAAGAAGTGGGGATTGTATCCCTTGGCCTGCAAGTCTGCCCGCTGAACAACGCCAAAACGGTGCTGCTCATCTACGATTACTAGACCCAATCTATGGAAGGTGACATCCTTCTGGATGAGGGCGTGGGTTCCTACTACAATATCCACGCGGCCTTCCTCTAAACCAGTGATGACCTTACGTCGTTCCTGTGCCGGCAGATTGCCCACCAAAAGGGCACAACTCAGGCGGACTAAATCAGCGTAATGTTTGAAAGAATAGTAATGTTGATGAGCCAATATTTCGGTAGGAGCCATGACAGCCACCTGAACCCCGTTCGCAACCGCGATAGCCGCAGCCAAAACAGCCACGATAGTCTTCCCAGAACCCACATCCCCCTGAAGGAGACGATTCATGGGAACCGGACGGGCCATGTCCTGGCGTATCTCCCGCAAAACACGTTTTTGCGCGTCAGTGAGCTCAAAACCAAGCTGATCATAGATCCGCCTTACTGCAGGGCCTACCTTTTCTAAGGGCTTGGCCCCTAAATGCTGGTTAGTCTCCTTGCGGAGCGCCATGAGAAGTTGAAGGAAAAAATGTTCATCAAACTTTAGGCGGTAGACGGAACGCCGCAACTGGGAGTCGTCTTCGGCGAAGTGTATCCACTGTAGGGCACTGTCCAGGGGAATCAGGCGATATTGCTCCCTGAACGAAAGGGGAAAATGATCCTCCACAACCGGCTTGTTCTCCAGTACTCGGCGTAAAAGACGGCGTAAACCTAAATTATCCAACCCTACTTCCTTTAACTCTTGAGTAAGTGGATAAATGGGCACGATAGCACCGGAATTGATAGGATCCTCTCCCGCTTTTAGTTGGTCATATTCCGGATGGACAATCTGATAGCCGTTGTAAAAATCCACCTTGCCATGCACTGCCAGGAGAGCCCCTTTTTGAATCGATTTCTTCACGTACGGCAAAGCATTAAACCAAGTGAGGGTCACATACCCCGTTCCATCGTATAGGACGGCTTGGAAGAGTTTTCGTCGCCGGGTCCGGAGCTCATCGGCAACCTGTACCGTTCCCACCACCGTAACGACTTGATCTTTTTTCAGGTCTTTTAGTGGAGTAACCGTCGTACGATCTAAATGACGGCGGGGGAAATAATAGAGTAGATCGGCAAGGGTTTCAATACCGGCTTTTTGTAGCGCTTCTGCTCGACGAGGACCTACTCCTTTAATAAATTGAACTGGCGTTGCCATTTGGAGGGGAGGTCGCGGAACGGAATTCACCAACTACACTGAAGGACGTTGAAACGTAGGGCCGCTACCCACCTAAATATTGGCTAAAACCCAGGGAGTCCTACTTCCACTCCTTACGATAG
>CAZBEL010000397.1:0-1798 GCA_964490885.1 uncultured bacterium | reverse complement strand
TCTTTGAAGATCCATTAGGGGGAGGTGGAATCAACTCTCCTGGAAAAACGACCGTGAATTATGTAGACTGGTCACCCAGCGACAATCTCCTGGACTATTCCTGTGGATCGGTCACCTATGATAGTCATCAGGGGACTGACATCGAACTATTAGACTTTTACGACATGGACGAAGGGGTTCCAATTTTAAGCGCCGCTTCTGGCCACGTGATCTACCGTCATGACGGGGAGTTTGACCGTCGAACAGCCTGGGTCAACGGTGTTCAGGCCAACGGGGTTATTGTCCAACAATCAGATGGTTCAGAGGCCTGGTACTGGCACATGCGCAAGAATTCTGTCCGGGTAGCGGTGAGTGATTCTGTATCGGTGGTAGATACCTTGGGTCTGGTGGGGAGTTCTGGTTTTTCCTCCGGCCCCCATCTGCATTTTGAAATAAATCAGAATACTATCCTGGACCCATATCAGGGACCTTGCCAGACCGATTCATCCCTTTGGGCTCAACAACCGGATTACATCCTAAACCTACCCTTCCAACTCATGTCCCACGGACTCACTACTCTGCCTCTCTCCTGGGCTTTAGTCTGTGAACGACCTCCTACCAAGACCCATATTACGGCTGGAGACACCCTGTACTCCTGGCTACGCCTAAGAAACGTTAAAGCCAGTGACCAATTGACCTGGAAATTTTACTACCAGGGAAGCCTTTGGAATTCTTACACCTTTTCACCAGGGACGACCTACCCCAGTAGCTGGTGGTACATTTGGTGGATTTTGCCAACTACATCCAACTTTTATGGCAACTGGACGTTGAAAATCTACCACAACAACGACTTTCTTACTCAGCAGGATTTCCTCTACGACGGAACATCCAACCAGCCCCCGCTCGTTGATAACCAGACAATCGAAGTGCTCCACGATTCCCTTTATCGGGGGGAATTCACGGGCCAGGACCCCGATGGGTCTATCTTCTGGTTCATAGTGGATACCTTACCCCGTCACGGCACCCTTTATCAATCTGGAGGCCGAAAGCGGAAATATCGCTACACACCCACCTCGGAGTTCACCGGTTCAGACACTCTCTGGTTCCATGCCGTTGATGATGAAAACGTCCCTGGTCCGAAGGGCACCGTTATTTTCGAGGTTCGGTCAACCTTGGCAATTGCCCCGCTAACCAACACTATCCCCAATTCCTTCCGCCTGGGTCAGAATTACCCCAACCCTTTCAACTCAACGACGGTTATTCCCTTTCAACTCACGCAAGCCACCACTGCCAGGATCGTCATCTACAACCTGACTGGTGAGCAAGTTGAGGTCATTCTTCAAGGATATTACCCACCCGGGAAGTACCAGGTAACATGGAATAGCCAAGATGTTAGCTCGGGACTCTATTTCTATCAAATGATCACTTCTACAAGGAGCAGCGTACGCAAGCTTGTAGTGATAAAATAGGAATCCCCGAGAGAGCCTTACCCATTGAAAATAACGAAAAGCTCATCCAGTGAAAAAATCAGATCCTGATTTCAGAGTCTTATCCCAGCTGGAGATGTTAGGTTCACAGATGGACCAGCTACATGGAACTGATTTTTTCTTCGATTTCCCCGGGAAAAGAGAGGCTCTTTCCGCTGCCACAGTCCTACAAAAAGAAGGGTTCGGAGTGGAACTTTACCCCCAGCCGGATAGAAAACAATGGTCCTGTTGTGCTACTAAAAAAATGATCCCCGATTACGAGGAATTGCACGATCTCCGAGCCTGGTTTGAAACGATAGCCGACGAGTTAGGAGGAACCTACGACGGTTGGG
>CAZBEL010000396.1:0-1805 GCA_964490885.1 uncultured bacterium | reverse complement strand
ACTTCGCTGAGGCCACCATATTTAACCGCCTTGGCTGCTTCCGTATTTAAACGCCGGGCCAACTCATTAGAGTCGGAATTGAACGAGACATTCACTCCCACACGGGACATGAGGGTTCCATTATATGGGATGGCATCAATCACTTCAAACTTATAAGCCCACCAGTCGGAGAAGGTGGATGCCCCAGCCCCGTGTTCGGCAATACGATCAGCTACTTTGTACCCTTCCAATACGTGCTGGAAGGCACTGATGGTGAATCCAAAATCCTCTGCAATGCGGGTGAGCATGAGAATCTCGTCCTGACGGTATGAATGACTGTGCACGAAACGCTGGCCTTCTAAAATCTCCACCAATGCCTCCATTTCCAGGTCCCGTCGGGGCGGGACTTTAGACCGCTGGGCCTGGGCGTTCCGCGAATAGGCCTGCCAGCGCTGGCGGTACGTTTGGGCAGCCAAAAAAGCATCCCGGATAATCTGCTCCACCCCCATGCGTGTTTGGGGATATCGAGTACGAAATTTATCTCCCCAATTGGACTGCTTCACATTTTCACCCAAGGCAAACTTAATTGTGGGGGGTGCCTGTTTAAACAAGAGCCCTTCTGGTGGGTACCCCCAGCGTAGCTTAATAATGGCATTCTGCCCGCCGATGGCATTGGCTGAGCCATGAAGGGCGTGAATCGTGGTCACGCCACCGGCCAATTCCCGATAGATAGCGATGTCGTCAGCATTCAGCACGTCCTGGATGCGGGTTTCTGCTGTAACACTCTGTGTTCCCTCATTCACCGACAACAGAGCAGTGTGACTGTGGCAATCAATAATCCCCGGTGTAATGTGTTTCCCGACACCGTTAATAATGAGGGCCCCTCCCCGAGGGAGGGCAATATCAGGAGCAATTTGCTTGATCTTCCCCTTTTCAATAAGTAGGTCCCATCCCTTCAACACACCCAAGGGGCCGCAGGTCCAAAGCGTGGCATCGTTGATGAGAATGGCTGAAGGTTGAGGGGGTAGATCCTCGAAACCAAAGGCACCCTCGGGGTAGAACACCGTTAAATCACTGGCCTTTTCCGGAGATTGCATCTTGGCACTATCTCCTTCAACTGGATTAACCCGGACAGCCTTCCACACCCGTTCTTTCCCCGCGGCGTCGACGGCTTTCCCGGCAGCAGTGTCTTGCCCCAGGTGACCCACAAACCGAGTCACGCCCGGTAAGGTAGTGCTATCGCCTTTAACTGTCCAACTTAGGCGGTCCTCTTCGACGGTTAGTTGTTTTAAAGTGTACTTGGTGCTATCGCGTTGCAACGTACCGGAATAGGTAGTCCCTTTCTTCTTAATGATCAGCGAAAATGTGTCCGGCATGGTGAAGGTCCAATCGCCAGCGAAGTCAACTCGGGGAGCCGGCTCTATGATGAACCTTTCGCCTTCCACCCACACTTCTCTAACGGGTGCATCCTTATCAAAATAGCTCCCATCAACTACCACGAGATTGGCTAAATAACCTGGTGCAATTTTCCCTAACTGCTCTTGGAGACCGAATTGGGTGGCTGGAATAGTAGTAAGAGCCGCCAAGGCTGCGTCCTGATCCAGGCCCCTTTCCACCGAGCGGATTAAATTTTCCCGGAATGTACGTCTCTGTCCCAGGTCGGCAGCGGTGAGCGCTATGGAGAAATCCCTATTGAGAAGCCGGTAAGCGTTGTCAGGCGCTAGGTCCCAGTGTTTCAACTGCTCAGTGGTATACAGTAGGGCCTCGTAAGGATTTGCCACTTCGGGCTTACCAGGATAATTCAGAGGCAAAATGATAAAAGGATT
>CAZBEL010000395.1:0-1806 GCA_964490885.1 uncultured bacterium | reverse complement strand
CGTTGATCACCCGACCGGCGACCACTTCCCATTCAGGGATGAGTTCCGAAGAACGCGCCGCTCTGGGAATTACCGATGGACTCCTGCGTCTTTCCGTGGGAATCGAGGCCACAGAGGATTTAATAACAGATCTGAAACAGGCTCTCGATACCATCGAGTAGCGATCATTTGGTTATAGTTAGGAGAGAACTAACGAGTTAGGTTATTGAGTCGCGTCCTTTAAGACTTTTTCCTTTACCAGGGTTTCGATCTTCGGACGCGTAATGGCGAGCAGTGCTTCGTGAAGGGCGTCGTTGGAAGCCAGGATTTGTTTTCTATAAATCGAATAAGGACTACCGCTCATGGTAGTAACAGTGCCTCCTGCTTCCCGGACCAGGAGGACGCCTCCAGCCGTATCCCAGGGGTGGAGATCTAATTCCCAAAAGGCATCCACTTTCCCGGATGCCACGTGGCAAAGATCTACCGCGGCTGAGCCTAACCGTCGTACACCCTGGGTGATATCCGTTAATTGTTTAAATAAGTCCATATTGGCATGCCACAGGCGATTATGTTCGTACCCGAAACCGGTTACTAAAAGTGCCTGGGAGAGGTCTTTCATTGGGGAAACGTGGATGGGTTTGTCATTGCAGGTAGCGCCTTGACCGCGAACAGCCGTATAAACATTATTCAATGGCAACTCTACGACGACGGAGGCTTCAGGTTGGCCTTGCCGCCAGACCCCGATGGAAACAGCATAGGAAGGATACCCGTGGACAAAGTTGGTAGTACCGTCTAAGGGGTCAATGATCCAAGTGTACTCACTCGCAGTAGTAGATTGCCCCGATTCTTCAGCTAAAATAGTGTGTTGAGGAAAATGATCCCGAATGACGGTGATGATCCGTTCTTCGGCCCGACGATCGGTCTCAGTTACCAAATTAGTACGGCCTTTATGGTCGACTTTATGGGGTTGGTCAGCAGCCGCCATGATGATTTCCGTCGCCTCCTGGGCGGCTTGTAAGGCTACGGTGAGTAAATCATGCATCGTTTAGAGAAGAGAGTCGGTCTCCATTATCCGTTTTTCGCTGGTGGTTCGTAGGGTTGATGGTCTATGGAGAAGTATTTACGGGTCATTTTCTTTAATGCGGTGGAGAGCAAGATGATGGAAATCAAGTTAGGAAACGTCATGAAACCGAGGGCCGCATCCCCAAAGGCCCACACCGCTTCCAGGCTGGCAATGCCTCCAATAAAAACGAAAGTGACATAAATCCAACGGTACGGCTTAATGGCTTTAATTCCGAACAAGTATTCTGCCGAGCGGTCGCCGTAGAAAGACCAACTAATGGCCGTGGAGACGGCAAAGAGGAGGACTGAAATAGTCACAATCTTGTCTCCGTAGCTGAATAACCAAGATAGCCCTGCTCGGAAAGCATAGGAAGTTAGTAAGCTGCTATTAAGCAGGGGTTTTCCATTATATGTTCCTGCCGCCAGGATTTGTTTGACCATTTCGGGGTCCGTCTCACTCAAACGCACAAAATATTCCGTTTGCATCCAGGCACCGGTGACGATAATGACTAGTCCGGTGAGCGAACATATGAGAATCGTGTCAATAAAAGGTCCTAACATGGCGACAGACCCTTCTCGGATGGGGTAGGGGGTCTTGGCTGTAGAATGGGCGATTGCGGCTGAACCCTGCCCCGCCTCGTTGGAATATAAACCACGCTTAATGCCCCACAAAAGGGTCAGAAAAATTCCACTTCCTACACCTGCTAACTCTGCCGGGGGGTTAAAGGCGTACTGAAACACCAATCCAAAACTCTCTGATAGTTG
>CAZBEL010000394.1:0-1818 GCA_964490885.1 uncultured bacterium | reverse complement strand
TCCTCCAACTGGCCAAAGACGTTAAGATCATTGACCGGAGCGCACTAATTCTGGATATTTTCCGTCGCCATGCCCAAACCCGGGAGGCACGAACGCAGGTGGAGTTGGCCCAGTGGCAGTACATGCTACCCAGGTTGACCCGTCAGTGGACGCACTTGGAACGCCAGATGGGTGGGATCGGCACCCGCGCCGGCATGGGTGAGACCCAGATCGAAGTGGATCGACGCATGATTCGAAATCGGATTGCTTGGTTAAAGCGGGAATTGGCCCGCATAGACCGGGAGCGAGACACTCAGAGTAAGCGTCGTCGGCAAGAATTTCGCGTAGCTCTGGTTGGGTATACCAACTCGGGTAAGTCCACCCTTATGAAAGCCCTCTCTGGCGCTGATGTCTTTATCCAGGATCAGCTTTTTGCTACCTTGGATACAACCGTCCGGAAGGTAAACTTAAATGAGCGCACCACGATTCTGCTTAGCGATACTGTAGGGTTCATTCGAGACCTGCCTCACCACCTCATTGCCTCTTTCCGCTCTACCTTGAAAGAGGTTGTGGATGCCGATTTGATTTTGATCATCCTCGACGCCAGTTCACCGCGTATCCAGGACCATTTTGAAACCATCCAGCAGGTTTTGGTGGAATTAGGTGCCCAACGTCATCCGACAGCTACCGTCTTGAATAAAATGGACCTTTTGGAGCTTCCACAACAGCTTAACTACCTTAAACGAACCTTTCCAGAGGCCGTGTTTATTTCTGCCAAGGAGCACCTACGCCTGGATCGGTTAACAGCAAAGATCCTAGCCATTATGGAAGAAAGTTACCAGACGTTGGAGTTGGTCTTTACTTACAAACAGACCCGGGAGTTAGCTTTGGCTCAAGAAGGGGTGGAAATCGTGAGTCGTTCTTACGAAGACGATGGGATCCATCTCACCGTTCGAGGTCACCGGACACGTCTTATGCAGATTGCTAAGTTGCTTCCTATTCGAGTTAGGGAACAAAAGCAGACTCCTTAAAGGTTCTATTATTTAGTTAAGAGTAGCTTAATTCATTTTAACATAAAAAAGATATTCAGCCGCCGTAAAGTCCGCAAAGTGTTGTAAAGTAGAAATAAAAAAGTCCCCCGATGAAGACCGGGGGACCAAATCATCCCGTTCCAGGAGCTCTTTCATGGACCGCGTTGGACACGGTGGAGGCCTCTCAACTACAGCAAACTTCCTTTACCTCAACTAAATCGGGGAAGGCCTGTTTTTTGTAGCTGAAGTACAGCTTCCTAGGATATTTATTGAAGATCCTGAAAAAGCCAGGCCCGAAACGGGAGTTGTAAAAAAGCTGGTAAAATTTAGTGGGGTAGATTAACGAATCCAAGTATTAGATTACTTGTTTGAGGACTTTTTTTGGCAGCTAGCCCAATCAATTAAGTGTTTCGTGAGATTCTGGGTATAGATTCGTCTCTCCTTCGCTCTTCGCAATGACCACTGCTCCGATACTATCGCTGGTGATATTAACCATTGTGCGGTACATATCCAGAGGGCGGTCCACTGCCAGCATTGTTCCTACGATCATAGCGGCTTGGGGGCTGCTTCCTAGACCCACAGCATCCAGGACAATGAAAATCATTACTAATCCCGCCGAAGGGATAGCAGCGGCTCCTACGGAAGCTAAGAAAGCGGTAATCACAATGATGAATTGCTGGGAGAGGGAGAGGTCAATACCCAGGGCCTGGGCAATGAACAGGACACCGGCACATTCGTATAGAGCCGTCCCATCCACAATCATGGTGGCGCCGAAAGGACATCGGAAGTACCACGGCCGAACGCCAGC
>CAZBEL010000393.1:0-1825 GCA_964490885.1 uncultured bacterium | reverse complement strand
AAAGAAGGACCGCAGACTGGAAATTTGTGTTTATGAACTTAACTTCGAGATTCCAATCGTATGCTATTGATCCAACCATAAAGCCGGACACTGATGTAACCCTTTTCTACGTACGTGGTAAGCGAATCTATGAGCGGAGCCTTCTCGGACGTTCGGATAAACCTTTGCTTAGCGCTCCTGGAGAAGTATTGAATATGATCCCAAATCCTCAGCAAACAAAAATAGCATACGAAATTTTAGGGGACAATCTGTGGATTTTAGATCTAACTACAGGTAGAACTTATGATTTAGGTCCGGGTAGTGAACCTACCTGGCATCCCGACGGGGAAAAACTGGCCTTTATGGTAACCCGCGACGATGGGCATCAAATTATAGAGTCGGATATTTATGTGGTTAATAGTGACGGCAGTGGCCGCTTGAAGCTAACGGAGACACCATCGGTCTTAGAAATGCGCCCTGATTGGTCTCCTGATGGAAAAAGGATTGTGTACGATACCGATGGCTGGGGACCGATTATGGTACAGGAAGTCCGATGAGTAGCACCATTTTAAACGATTGTCAAATTCATTCAATGGGTAAAGTGGGAATAAAAACTGCATCATGGTGGTTTGTGGTCAGTCTTATGCTTGTATTCTTTAGAATACTACCAGCACAGGTCACAGGATTAAACGGGTGGAATATTTTCGTTGACCCGGGGCATAGTCAGACTCAGAACATGGGGGTAAATGGGTATTCTGAGGCTGAGGAAGTACTCCGGGTGTCCTTACAACTGCAGGATATTTTACTTTCTCAAACTGACATCGATACTGTTTACCTCTCCCGCACCAATGACCAGCAACAAGTTTCCCTGTATCAACGGACCCAACACGCCAATACTTTAGGGGCTGCCTGGTACCATTCCATCCACAGTAATGCCGGCGCCCCGGATCATAATACGACGCTTTTACTTTGGGGTCAGTTATATGATGGCACACCGGATCCTCCAGTAGGAGGCGAGGACATGAGTGCTATTATGATCGATATCCTCACCCGGGGGATGCGCATTCCTACTATCGGTTCCTGGGGTGACTGTAGTTTTTATACCTGGAGTGATTATTGTGCCAATAGTGGCGGACCTTATCTATACGTGAACCGCAATACGAATATGCCTTCCGAACTCAGCGAGGAGGGGCACCATACAAACCCGACACAGAACCAGCTGGACATGAACGCGGAATATAAACGCCTTTTGGCGTACACCTTTTACTGGTCCATTTTGCAGTATCACAACCTACCTCGGCCATTCGTTGGCATTTGCACCGGGATTATCCGGGATATGGAAACGGGTGTGCCTATTAACGGCGCCCAAGTTTTCGTCAATGGCGAGTCTTACACTACTGACACGTACCAGTCTCTGTTCCATAATTACACCAACGACCCCAACCTACTGCATAACGGGTTCTATTTCTTTGAAGGATTACCGGATACAACCTTGCCGGTTATCGTGACAGCTAACCATTATTACAGCGATACGGCTATGGTGAGTATTGTTGATACTTTCTTTACTTTTCACGATGTGGAATTATTGTCTACCGTGCCTCCAATAGTGTTGAGTACTACACCTGTGAATGGTGACACTTTGTTTCCTGCTTGGTATGATATTCAGATTGAATTCAGCCGTCCCATGGACATTGCCAGCACTGAAAATGCTTTCCACATGACTCCTTCGGTAACAGGTGCTTTTTCCTGGACTAACAATAACACTTTGCTCACTTTTGCGCCTGATACCATGGGGTTTTACACCCAATATACAGTGCTCATTGCCGACAGTGCTCACGACGCCTAT
>CAZBEL010000392.1:0-1825 GCA_964490885.1 uncultured bacterium | reverse complement strand
GGTGTCCTGGGAGTAGACTGGCTTCCCAATGACCGTTTCACGCTCACAATTCAAGGGATACTAAAACAGTACCTCCAGTACAATCAAACCGAGGACCAGGATAGTATTCAAACCGTTGGAGCCGCCGACTACTTCAAGGGGCCACCCGCTCAACAGTCTTCCTTAGCCCCCGTCCTACGTTGGAAAGTGATGAATTACCTACAAGTACAAATCATTGGGGTATTTCACTTTACTGACCAGGATTGGTTTCTGCTCCCCTTCTTAAGCTGGGAAGTAGCCGACGGGACACACTTAACTTTGGGAGGGATACTCTTTGACGGCCCGGAAGGTTCTCCCTTTGGAAATAGCGCCGACAAGGACGAACTATTCTTAGAAATTAAAACTTCGTTTTAGACTTTTCCTCGGAACCGATTGTATACTCAGAGAAGGGGGTTAAAACCCCTGGAATTTTGTTTTTGACTCGTATCACCGTCCTGAAGGACGAGGCAGGAATTTTCCACATACTCCCTACTATCCAGATAGCTGACCTAGCATTCAATCCAACCAGCCCTTCCAGGGCAAACTCAACTAATGGTTAATTAACAGGTAGGATAAAGAATTACTCGGGGGGGTTACCCTTTCTCTATATTCAAAGTATCTAAATAGTTCCGCATGGCATTGACCATGTCAGCGCTATGTGTTTGGCTGTTGGTTTCCAGGTCTAAGTAAGTACCATGTGGAAGAATCGAAACCATTTTTTCCAGGTTCTCAGGAACGTGCATCACATCTTTAGAAGCCCCAATGATAAGGGTGGGAATCGTAAGGGACGGCAAGCGATCCCAGACAGTATAGTTTCGGAATGCCAGGGCTGCGGCTTTTAGCTTCCACGGATCGGCGGCATCCAGGGCCCGGCAATACTTCTCATATTGGGCCCGGTCGCTCTCCACGTCCAGGCGGAAATGCTTCAGATACCACTTAACCACCGGCTTTAGGATTAAATATAGACGAGGTGGGAATAGAAATATCACCCCTTGTGCCCATAGGGGAATCTGAAAGAGGGCATTGGGTCCCACCAGAACCAAGCATAAGGGTTCGCGAGAAGCCTGTTGGCAACATTCCAGAATGGCTGTCGCACCTAAGGAACTCCCAAATAAAAGGTAGCCTTTCGGTGGTAAGGATAATAGTTCAATCGCCCGCAAGATATCATTCCCAATCGTGGCCACACTGTAATCCACTTTGCCAGACACGACTGAGGAAACCTTCTCCCTGGTTTCCAGATAATAGACTATGAAGTCCCGCGTCATTTCTCGAAGAACAATTTGCCAACCTTTTATGAGGGAAACCCAACCGGGAATAAAAAGTACGGGCGGTCGCTGGCTCTTCGTCTTTGGAGTGAAAGTAATTAAACGCAGCTCTACCTGGGGATCCACTTGGAGATAACTTTCCTGTACCTTGGTTCCTGGGGCACAGAACTCGGTAAGAGGAATAGAATTCTGGGAGCTCATACGATCACCGGGAGACAGCGGGGTAGAATAGAATATTGAGCCGGGGGATAACCAGCCACCTCCCCGTCGGCCTCGATAACAATGGGTACAGGTGTCTCAAATTCCACATACTTTCCGGCGTACAAGTGGGCGGCTTCCTTTTTCAAAATGGTACCGGTGTAAAGGGTGGGAATCAGTCCAGCCAGCTTCCAGCGCGAGACCCCCTCCACGATGGCCACCTGGAAAATCCCATCATCTGGTTCAGTAGTTACTCCGTAATTCATGCCGCCACCGAAGTAAGGCGTTTTAAAGACCGTAATGTTGCTTAGGGTATCCACGGGCAAGGTCTCACTATCCAAGGT
>CAZBEL010000391.1:0-1828 GCA_964490885.1 uncultured bacterium | reverse complement strand
GGGTGTGTGACGGCCGCATAATTCACATCATCGAACCCCACTAAGGCAATATCGTCAGGTACACGCTTACTCTGTTTACGGAGTTGTTGTAAACATCCTGTTGCTGTCGTATCGTTAACACAAATGACGCCTTCCAGATCACCAGCAGTTTTCAATAAGCGAGTAATTCCTTTGGCCCCAACCTCGGTAGAGGTTTCGGTCTCTACGAAGTATAAATAAGCTTTATCCCGGGCAATAGCACCCAATCCAAACCGCTCCATGGTTGTTTGGTAACTCTCAAAACGTTCTTCAATTGAAGGATGGTAGTTCGACCCCCCCACAAACCCAATATGTTTAATATTTTGCCCTACGAGATGCTCTACGGCCTGACGGACCCCCGAGCGGTTATCCATGAACACCGTATCCAGATTTAATCCCGGTACTCGATAATCAATGAGGACCATGGGGATTTTTTCATTATGAATATAGCGGATCAAATTCTCCCGGACACTACCAGCAATAATAATACCGTCCACATCCCGCCCTTTGAGGAAACGAGGAATATTGCGTGGGATCTCAATATCGGCACCAACCGCTGATAGTAGAATATAAGCATCATAATTCCGTGCTTCCAGTTCCGCACCTAAAAGAACTCGGGAGTAAAATGCTTCCGAGCGGGCAAGGTGAACATCGGAGATGATAAATCCGATATTCCCCGTTCGGTTAGCAGCTAATTGCCGTGCTGAGCGGAGAGGACGGTAATTATATTCGTCAATGATCTTCTGGACTTTCTTCCTGGTAGCTTCACTCACATAACCACGGCCAGAGATCACTAATGATACAGTGGACGTGGACACGCCAGCAATTTTTGCAATGTCTTTTATGGTTATTCCCATGCGTACTGAACAAAACCTAAAACGTTTCGATATTTTCTATACTATAAATAAGTTAAAGCAGTTTCTACTGCTATTGCTACCAAAATTGTTACTTCTCTCTCAACTCAGTAAGAACCTGAAACACCAAATAAATAGACGGAAAAATCTCACCTCCCCTACTCTCCTAACCTCACTTAACTAGAACCACCCGACCAAGGGGGGTAACCAGCATAGATTTGCCACAATCGTCTCCACGGCGGTATAGACTTGTGTAGTAGGACTGAACCCCAAAAGTCGAGCCCCTAATAGTCCTATAGGAACTAATAAGATGATCGCTAAACTCGTTAGCATGACCGGGTGTTTAAAATAGAGTGAGATCGTGGATAATAAGGATTTTCCCTTCGTTTTAAATAAACAAACCCGGTGATATTAGCGCCCATTTGGTCACTTAAGGCATAAAAATAGGGAATGTAAAATCCTTCGATACCGTAGACATTTAAACACAATAGACGACTTCCCCAATCAATGCCCTACACCACAAACATACCCAAGAACTTCCCACAACCATAGGCTTCGGCCATGGACATTTCTCCGCCGGAAAAACGTTTCCGCAACGAGAACAAACCCTCAAAAATACTCTCCCCCGCTCCGGCAAAGGTACGGACGAACCACTGACCGATTGGGCTTCTCTGTAACCCAAAATTATCCAGGATAAAGCCTGCGACAAGACCCACAACGTAACCTGGTACCGTATAACGGACGATCTCATTGAAATCTTCTCTTTCTTCAAAACGTTTCTCTAACTCATCATTCATTACCGTTCCTCTAATAAAACGTAATTAGTTAAATTGAATAATAGCAGAATATTCATCCTCGATTTCGGTAATGCTTGATCCCGGCACTGCCTTTTTCTATTTTTAATAATCCAAATTGAAAAGGGACTATTCTATCATTACAATCCCGATAAGCACGTT
>CAZBEL010000390.1:0-1831 GCA_964490885.1 uncultured bacterium | reverse complement strand
TGCTGGAGTTTGTAATTAGGGATGTAGGAATTTTTCATGAACTGCTCAATCTCAGCCCATTCATTGCCCACAGGATTGTTAATGGCCTGCTGATATTTTTCCATATCGAATTGACCATCGGTTTGGAAAACGGGTTCCTTTTGTAGGAAAGCTGGGGGGGCATTCCGTAAATGGTAGATCACTTCTTCGTCGGTAGCGCTGATATCCATTTCTTTCAGCGCTTGGGCGATGAGGATGTCACGGATAAAACCTTCCCACACCTGTTCGCGAATGCGATCAATATCCTGATCCGTTACTTCTTGCCCGGCTGATCGAAGTTGGTCGATTTGACGGGTAACCAGGTTGGAGAAGTCGGTGGGGGAGATAACGTCACCGTTCACCATCCCAATGGCTTTAGTAGGATCCACCTTGCCTAACAGTTGGTCCAGAATGTTGGCGCCACCCACCAGACCACCAACGGTCATGCTGAGTAGGAACAAAATGAGTAAGGCCCAGAGCAAAATATGCATCCGGTTACGAAGGGTAGAGATAATGGCCATGTTATTCTTCCACTAAAGGTTGTAAATATTTTCCCAAGGGGGGTGCGAATTTAGACATCTATTAAAGGGAAAGCCAAGAAATCCCTGCTGTATCTTTCCCGTGTATTGGCCTAATTTCCTCTATGCAACAAATATGGATCACACGGTACGGGAAGGAAGAGGTTCTGTCCATCCTCGAAGATGAGCTTCCGCCACCCAGTTCTAACGAGGTTCAAGTTAAAGTTCATTTCTCTGGTATTAATTTTGCTGATTTACTCTGTCGGCGGGGACTCTATCCTTCGGCACCATCGCCCCCCTTTGTTCCCGGTTATGAAGTAAGTGGAATTATTAAAAAAGTTGGTTCAGGGGTGGAAGAGGATTTAGTAGGACGTCCCATCGTAGGACTTACTCGTTTTGGCGGGTACAGTTCTGAGATCAACCTATCGCGCGAGAACGTCCTGTTATTGGATGGCGAACAACAGTTAAAAACTGCCGCTGCTCTTCCTGTAAATTATTTCACCGCTTATGGTATGTTAATTAACCAGGCACGCTTACAAGAAGGGGAATGGGTCTTGATCCATGGCATTGGCGGTGGCGTGGGGATTGCATCTTTGCAAATTGCACAATTGCTTGGGGGCCGGATTATTGGTACTGCTTCCCGCTGGAAACATGCTCAATTAAAAGAAATGGGGGTTGAACATGTTATCGATCCCCGGGACAGAGATGTTTATTCTTACGTTCAGGATGTGACCCTTGGTCTCGGTGCCGATATCATCTTGGATCCCATCGGGGGTGGGCATTTTGCGGAGAGTTTCCGAATGCTGGCAAAACTTGGTCGTTTGGTAATGTATGGCTTTTCCACGGCTACGAAAGGTAGAGGGCGTTATTCCTGGTATGCTATTAAAGAATATGCACGCATGCCGCGGTTTAATCCCCTCAAACTCATTTCCACGAACCGGGGTGTATTTGGGTTTCATTTAGGCTTGCTTCAAGACCATTCGAGGTTTTTTCAGCAGGTTACGAGGGACGTGATGCAATGGTACCATGAGGGGAAGATTGTGCCTCAAATAGACCGGGTATTTCCTTTTAGCAAGGTTCAATTAGCCCATCGTTATTTACATAATCGGCGTAACTTTGGAAAAGTGTTATTGTCCCCAGATAATCTATGAGCCCTTCTCAATTGCTTTACCAGGAGATTACCTCTTGTAAGCGTTGTCCACGCTTGGTACAGTTTCGTCAGGATATTGCCCAACGGAAACGCAAGCAATATGCCCAATGGGAATATTGGGGAAAGCCCGTTCCTGGATATGGTG
>CAZBEL010000389.1:0-1844 GCA_964490885.1 uncultured bacterium | reverse complement strand
GGGGGGGGGGGGTTTGGAGGATTAGACCAGAGAGAATACAAAGAGGGGGGGAAGAATCAAGCCTGGAAGGTGGTGGAACAGGTAGAGTTGGCCCAATCGTACGACGCCCAACTCCAGATCGATTTTCGCGAATCAATCATTGTGTATTCCCTATTCAGAGTCTTTGTTATACCAAGCCTGGAAATAAGAAGTGAGCCCTACCCAGAGCACCCGCGTGTTAAAAGTGTGACGAGTAAAAATGGACCACTTAGCACCTATGTCAATTTCAAAGGGGATCGGACCAAACTTTTTCAAGGCGTTAACATTATGAAATGTTATTTTTACCTCCTGCCCCAATTGATACTTCCGTGTATCGTGGACGGTGCGATCACCACGAATTCGGCGTACCTGCCATGCATCCCATTGCGAATCCTTGGAATAGACCCGGTCTCGACCAGAGAGGAATAAGGAAGCGCCTGCGGTGATGGAAAGTCTATCAGGAATCAACTCCACCTTTCCGGTGAGTTGTCCCCACAACTCATTTCCTTTGCGATAATGATATTCTAATCCAATGGCCTGGGCGATACTATCAGGATGGAATTGGTTCATTCCAAGGAAAGATATTGGTGTATTCACTCTTTCCTGGCTGTAGTAACTAAACTGGACTAAATAAGTAATATCGATGAGACGCCCTAGGTAAGTTCGGTAAAATTCACCAAACAGCGAAAATGACCAGCGCGTTAACCCTTCCCCTAACGGTAAATACGAAAATTGCTTCGGCCGTCCCCGATTATCCAATTTTTCAGGATTGTAAGCGATTAAACGGGGAGCGCTCGGTAAACGTAATTGAATTCCACCGAACAGGGACGAACCCCTGACACCAGACCAAGCCGGCCGACCCCAGATGAGAAAATTGAATCCTAAACTTACATCTCCCACCCCCGAACTTGGATTGTAATCGGGATAGTAATACTGCAATAATGAATCGATGGTGATCGCGGTAGTATCGTTTTCCGCAAACGGGTTAAACGTAGAACCATAAATCCCTTGGCTTATAGGATCACTCCCCCCATTCAAGGCCCATAACAAAGAGTATCTCCCCTCCCAGGTATAAAACCAGCTATAAAGCAAATCCAATTCAGCATCATAATGGGTTTGTAAGGCACGCTCAAACCGCTGTTTCGCTTCCTGTTGGTAGGCAATAAAATCAGCTAAACCAGGAATATCAAAAGCCTTCCAGCTCAGGGTTCGTTTTTCGGTGAGACGGGTAACGTACGGTAACGTAAAGACAAAGGTCAGGCGGTTAGTAAAACCGTACTCGATCTTTAAGACTCGCTCTTGTAGTACACGATGTCTTTTCTCCGTGAATAAACCGCCTACTGTAATAGAATCCGGTCCAAAGAAATCCGTGCTGAAGTCAAACAGGGAATCCCCGTAAGACAAGTTATAAGCCCGAACGTGTTGACCAACATTTCCATGAAAATCAAAGCCCAGGGTATCTAAATCATACAGGTCAAAAGGGGCAGAATAATGTCCATCAGGATTGCGTTGAGTATGGTCGAAATAACGCAATCCGTATCCTTTTAACACAAATTCCTCTTCCTGAATACCTTTTTTGCCACCGGCCCCTATCCAATCGCCGGTGTTAGAGAGATCTTGCACAGTGAACCGCCAGACATTCTGCGGGACAGTGAAGAAGGTTTGTGAAAAAATAAGCCCGGGAATGACCGCCAACCAAAGTGCCAGGGAACGTGTAAATCCTTGGGACACCATTTAGGGATACAAAAGAAAGGTTTGTCTGAATTCGTTAAACTTTATCTCGTCGTGCATCCATTGGGGAGGTAAATAGGCGGGTGGTTTTCCTT
>CAZBEL010000388.1:0-1849 GCA_964490885.1 uncultured bacterium | reverse complement strand
GGGCCGATTCTCCTGACGCCCGTTCGGAGAAGGCAATGACCCATGGTCCCAAACGATGTCCCCCCAGAGCGAAATCTTTTAAATCCTTTGTTAGCCGAACCGAATAGACTCCCACCCCTAAAACAAAGAGCAAATAAACGACAAAAGCAACGGCGGTTAAACCCATTCTATTGTACTCCTAAGGTAATTAGGGCCACGAAAATACAATAGACCCCAAACCAGTAGAAACGTCCCGATGCCAACATTCCCAAAAGCCATTTTAAGGCGATCCAACCCATGAGAAAAGAACTAACGAACCCGGTAAATAAAGCAGGAATGGGAATGGGGGAAATGGTCTGTTGAGAGAGATCCAGCCAGGTTAAGAGACCTGCGCCGGCGATAGCCGGAACAGCCAACAAAAAAGAAAACCGGGCCACCTCCTCGGCGCTAACTCCTAAGAATAGCCCCATGCTGATCGTTACTCCTGAGCGGGATATACCGGGTATGATAGCCACCATCTGAGCCACCCCAACCATAAAGCCCCGCCCTAATGACAGTTCACCTTCCCTATGGGATATCCATCGTGTCGATATGAGGATGACACCCGTAACAAAAAGCGCTAACGCCACGTAGGTCACATTATCAAATAATCCTTCCAGGGTTGTTTTGAAGGAAAGCCCACCAATAACAGCGGGTAAGGTACCGACGATTAAAGTTAAAAGATAAACTTGGGTTTGCTTTTCAGTAAGGGTTGAAAGAAGTCGCCAGATGTCTTTCCAGAAGACCACTAAAACACTTAAGAGCGTGCCCACATGGACAACTACTTCGAACACATTTCCAGGGAGTTCCAATCCCAATAACTGTTGACCAATAACTAGATGCCCGGAACTGCTAATAGGTAGAAATTCCGTGAATCCTTGCAAAACCCCTAAAATGAAGGCATCAATAACAGTCATAATTTCGAAATTGGTGACCCTAATTTAGCAGGGAGAAGGAGTGAAACGAAAGGGCTCCCTTATTTCCAGCCCACGATCCCGATCATCCGTCCAGCCTGAGCCCCTTCCCGTCGATAGGAAAAATAGTCCGTGGAGTTGCAACAGGTGCACTTCCCAATATCCGTAACATTGTTTTCCGGAATACCATAGTGTCGTAATTGTTCTATCAATGCTGCTTGTAAAGACAAATGGGGTGACTCCCCATTCTTTCTCTCTACAAACTGAGGGGGAAACTGAACCGCTACCTTCTCCCCTACTTCAAAACAACACTGGCGAATGGAAGGACCAAGGAGAAATCGTACTTGGTCTAAGTGAGCTTCCAAGTTTTTCAATTGTTCGATGGTCTGGTGTCCGATCCCTTTGGCTACCCCCCGCCACCCCGCATGAACTAGACCAAAACAACGCGTCACAGGATCGAAAATGAAGAGCGGGATACAGTCGGCTACCTGTATAGTGAGAACCAACCCCGTGTTGTTTGTGATGACGCCATCCGTTTGCGGGTAAGACCCGGGATGATTCACAATAGCTACCTTAGTGGAATGAACCTGTTCTGGTATAACTAACTTGGTGGGGTCAAGCTCCACGGCGCGGGCGACCATTTCCCGGTCTGATGAATGATTGCTACGGAAAGAGCGTAAAGAAAACCTGGCTATTAATCCGGGGGTCTTAAAATCGGAAGAGTAATCTGCTATTGTAGACGGCGGCGACACGGGATATTTGTTCCTAGAGGTTTTACGGCGTTGTTGGTTGCACAACCCGAAGGGAATCCTTGATAAAATATCCCACCGGGACGAACTGACCAGCGGAGTAGTTCAATACTTGCAAGGCAGTATTTAGCCGGGGAGTCGTGGAACTGGTGAGAGAATAAATATGGG
>CAZBEL010000387.1:0-1849 GCA_964490885.1 uncultured bacterium | reverse complement strand
ACCAGTTTCCTGATAAAAAGCGCTTATTAAAACGATTCATTAAAAGTGGGAAACTTTAGTTTAATAGAAAAACCCATTCTTAGTCCCAACTAACTAAAAGAAGCTTCCTCCGCTTCTCGCGATCATTACTTTTTGAACGGTCATTTGTCATCACTGACCGGAAAACCACCGCATTTAAGAAACGTTGTTTAACTCCATTTATTTATCTAATCTTTGACAGTGAAACATCCAAAACGAATAAGTGGTACAAAACAACGGGGGTATAATAAAAATGATCGACACAAAAATTACCAATTTTTATCATTTCTATCCTTGTTTGGTGACGTTAATCGGAGCCCAGCAGGGAACAAAAATCAACTATATGGCTGCTGCCTGGAATGTTGGATTAAGTTTCCATCCCCCCCTTTTCGGTGTCGCCATTGCCCCTCAGCGTTATACCCACGGAATGATTGAAAAAACAGGGGAATTCACTTGTAATTTTCTTTCTATGGACTTTTTGGAAACTATTCATGGGACTGGCCGCCTTTCGGGTCGTGATGTGGAAAAAGTGGCTGCTTTCAAAATACCTTTAGAGGATTCTAAAGTTGTTACCTGTCCAACTATCGCCGATGCATATGCTGCCTATGAATGTAGGGTAAGACACCAATATCCCGTGGGGGACCATGACCTTTTCGTGGGAGAGATTGTCGCCGTCCATTCAAATCCCACCCTAATCCGAAAAAATGGACTCCTTGATCCCCAATCAATTGACTTTACCCTTTATATGGGAAGTAATACTTATCTTTCCACCGACGCCCGTCGCATTGTTCACATGCCTGCAGAAATTGAGTTAAATGGTTAAGGAATTGTCTAAAGCATCGGTGCTCAAAGGATAGGCTGGCTTATTTAAACATAGAGTTCACATAGGAAGTTAAGGTAAACCTGGGGCTGAGAATAACAGCCCCAGGTTCGCTCCAATTAATCTTCAGGGAAAATATCTACCTCGTGTTTCACAGGTGGCACAGATCGTACATATTCGTAAATCGCTCCTAGGTCATCCTCCGTCATACCTGCAAAAGCTGACCAGGGCATGACAGTATTTTTCCCGCCAACCACAGGTTGGGGTTCCTCATACTGTTTAAACGCTTCGATGAAGTCTTCCCGACTCCAATTCCCAATTCCAGTTTCTGGATCAGGAGTAATATTGGCAGAATAAACGACCTGTCCATTAGGAAGTATATATTCGTTACCGCCAGCAAGCTCCATCCCTTTTATCGGCTTGGCTGATTTAGTCATGGTCGTGTGGCACATGATGCAGTCTCCAATAGTAGCCAAATATTTACCATATGCCACTTGGTCTGATAGATCGGGTAACGGTTTTGGCTCCCAAGGTTTTGGGAAGGTTCTCTCCAACATCTTAAACATCCGTTTCACCTGTTTTTCGGGAAGTGGATTTTCAATAGGTTTTAACGTCCGGATGTATGCTACAACTGAAAAGATTTCCTCCTCAGGCATATTCCGGTAACGACCATAAGGCATAATAGGAAATAAGGGTTTTCCTCCTTTACGCACTCCTTCTGTTAGCGCCTGAATAATTTCTCCATCCGTCCAATTACCTAACGCTGCGGGAGTGATATTAGAAAAATAAATATCAATGCTACCCATTAAACCAGCCGACATGGCATCATGCCATCCTCCTGCCCCTTCAGTTCCCGGTTTGGGTAATCCGCCACCCCAATAATCCATATTGGGAGCGGAATGGCAGTATAGACAGGCCATGACATTGTTCACCAAATACTCACCACGGGCAAGTCGTTCCGGTGTTGCCTCTACGGTGATATCCTTAGGCGGACCTACTTTCAGGGGAATC
>CAZBEL010000386.1:0-1854 GCA_964490885.1 uncultured bacterium | reverse complement strand
CCCGGACGTTCCGCCTGGGCTGTGAAGGAGCTGGCAACTTTCCTCGCCTTTTCCTACCAGAACAACCTGGACCCCTTGAGTATCATGGGTTCTTACGCCGGCGCTTTCGGCTACGGGCAGTTTATTCCTTCCAGTTTTAGCCATTATGCCGTGGACTTCAACGGCGACGGCGTCCGCCACTACTACGATTGGCCGGACGTCTTGGCCAGCATTGCTAATTATCTGGTGGGGAACGGTTATGACACGGAAAGCACGGATTTTTCGCCCGGGAGTAAGAACTGGAAAGCAATTTACGCCTACAACCATGCCGATAATTACGTTAAAGTCATTCTGGAATTGAGGAGGGGAATCAAGGCGCGGTTGACCTCAGGGGGCTAATTCTTTATAGCTAGACAGGGAAATAAGACGGTTCTTGGCGCCACCTTGTTCATCGTCAGCGAGTGACCGTAACCTAATTTTAGGGTAGTTTTTGTTAATGATGCCCGAGAGTTAAGTTGCTTGGGTTTTTGCTGTGGATAATTAAAAACAGCCCGTCATTTTCATTCAGAAAGTAACGGACTGTTAGCGTTTTATATCGTCCCAGTGGAATTCAGGGACGCTGGAGAATAACTGGACTAACGTGTAATCGTTATCCTCCGGTTAGATTTTCTGGTTATTGCAAGGATACCTTCTCAAATATCAAGCGGAGGAAGCCAAGTGATCCACTGCGTAAAGACTATTGGAATCCTATTTGATTGTCCCTTTTAGAAATGCACAAAGAAGGGTCTTTTCTTAGCTTCAGTCTATTTCCGTATGGATAATTCCTCACCCCATACCAGTGAGGTGAGTATCCAGCAAGTTTTACAGGGTAAAGGCAAGCAGCCGTAATAATTCAAAGTATTGGTTTGTCTCAAACCCGATAGTTTGGTCATCGAGCAATTGTACTCCCGGAAAGAAGGAAGCCTTATAGGCATAGAAATGTTTAGTGAATTTCAGCTTTAAATTGAATTTTTCCGATAGAGGTAAAAGACACCGTGACAAGTCGCTTTCCAGGGCCTTTTGGACGGTTTCCTGGATGAGAGGCAGACTCTCGTTGGGCGTTAAGCTGTGCACGGCTTCCCCATATCCAGTTTTTACGGCTACGGTGTGAATGTACTGGTTTACGGCTTTTACTTGTTGGCACAGGCCTTCATCACCGGTGACACACACCACTGGCACTCCTACAGAAGCAGCCGCCATCCCGTACAGCAGGAATTCGGAGACCCACTGCTCATTAATGTGGAGAGCGGCTACTTTCCCGGTCATGGTATGTGAAAGGGGACTCCCTCCTGACCCCGCCCATGAGTGGTAGCCAATCATGATTACCGCCTGGAAGCTCTCATCCAACCCCTGCACCATGGAGAAAGGATGTCCACTCCACCCCCGGATGAGGTGAGTACCGTTGGGTAAAGCCGTAGGTTCAATGTTGCGCCCCGTGTCGTGGGCATCTTTGATCCAAATTTCAGTAGCCCCGGCTCGAGTTGCTCCCTTACAAGCGGCGATTACCTCGGCCGTCATCTGTTTCTGGAAGGCTGGGTAGTCTTCTTTTTCCTTGGTGACTTCATCCCAGTGGGCCACACCCGTGAGCCCCTCCATGTCGGCGCTGATGTATACTTTCATAATGTCCTTTTCAAATCGTCTCGTAAAATTCTGTTACTTATTACTTGCACGTTTAGGTCATAGTTGTACGGAAAATTCCAGTGTTTCTGTCCCACGCTGAATGGTAACGGATACCACTTCTCCCGGTTTCAACTCCGAAAGGCGGTACATGTAGTCGTAAATATCCTTCACGTCCTTACCGCCAATAGCAATGATTATGTCTCCCTTCTTCAACCC
>CAZBEL010000385.1:0-1872 GCA_964490885.1 uncultured bacterium | reverse complement strand
TTTCTTAAATACTTGTTGAAAGACCTTGTCATTAACTTTTGTTATTTGGTTTCTCTCTCATGGACTTTTACCGGCAAGAGTAGATTCCTCGCCTGCTTATGCAGGATTCGGAAAGACAAACTTGGTGTGAGTAGGGTGGACGTGTTGGAAAAAGGTGCCCCATTCTTCCACCAATCCATTTACCCATTAATTCAACATTCCATTTTAAGAGGATGTGAAATGCTCAGTCATTTCTAAACGCGCGATCTCAGAGCAGTCAATTTGACCTAACTTAAAGTTGCGGTTTTCAATTGTTATTCATCATAGGCAGTTGACATTAAAAGGTTCGGAAAATAGTCGTTGTTTGCCGAGCTTTGGTTTTTTCTAAAATTCCCTTTGTCGGTCGTTGCGAATCCGAGCAGATCACAATAGTTTCCCCTACTTAATTTTCAGGAAAATTTCATGTTACCCATTGTCCTAATTCGTGAACATCCTCAGGAAGTGGTGGAAGGGGTGAAGGCCAAAGGAGAAGTGGTGGATGTAGCTGCCTCCGTGCTTTGGATGAACGCCAGCGCCAACTCATTCATCAAGTAAATACCCTGCGAGCCGAGCGCAACCGTGTATCGGAAGCCATTGGGGCTTTAAAGCGTTCAGGAGGAGATGCCCAGGAAACCATCGCCAAAATGCGCCAGGTATCCCAGAATATCAAAACTCTAGAGACAGAGATTCAATCCCTTGCGGAAGAGGTGGAAAGCCGACTGGAGGTCATCCCTAACCTGCCCCACGTTTCGGTCCCCGTGGGAGCCGATCCTTCAGCCAATGTAGTTGTCCGGGAGTGGAAGGGATCGCGGGAGCACGATTTTAAACTCCTGGACCATGTCCAGTTAGGAACGGCACTGGGTTTGTTAGATTTTCAAAGGGGGGCCAAGATCGCCGGCACGGGGTTTCCCCTGTATACCGGATGGGGGGCTAAGTTGGAACGGGCTTTGATCAATTTCATGCTCGATTTTCATGTGGAGAAATACGGTTTCACAGAGGTTTTCCCGCCCTTTTTAACGCGGCCGCACGCTCCCCGCACCTGTGGGCAATTACCCAAATTCGCCGAGGACATGTACCAGACCACCACCGACGGCCTGTACCTCATTCCCACCGCTGAGGTGCCCGTTACTAATATTCACCAGGACGAAATCTTAGAGGAGGCTACCCTCCCCCGGTATTACGTGGCTTATTCGGCTTGCTTCCGCCGGGAAGCCGGTTCCTATGGAAAGGAAACGCGGGGGCTGTTACGCTTACATCAGTTCAATAAAGTGGAATTGGTGAAATTTGTTACCCCGGAAACGTCTTACGAGGAATTGGAAACCCTTACGGCCCAGGCCGAGGCCGTGCTGCAGACCCTGGATCTCACTTACCGGGTGGTGGAGTTGTGTACGGGTGATTTGAGTTTTGCTGCCGCTAAGTGTTACGATTTAGAGGTGTGGGCCCCGGGCGTCGGTCAGTGGTTGGAGGTTTCGTCATGCAGTAATTTTGAGGCTTTTCAGGCTCGGCGGGGGAATATCCGTTATCGTCGGGAAAGTGATCGTAAGGTGGAATTTGTCCATACCCTTAACGGGTCCGGGTTGGCGACTCCCCGACTCTTGGCGGCTCTCTTAGAGGCCTACCAAACTCCTGAGGGTAAGGTGGTTGTACCCCCTGTTCTGCAACCTTATGTTGGTGAGGAGATTTTAGGGTAATTGCGGCGCGTTTGGTTTTTATTGAATTTGACGTTGTGGACCCTCGTCTTGGCCACCGTCGGGATGATATTATCTTTATTCGAGTGGCGGGGGAGGATCATGGGGTATATCGGGCGGATTTGGTCTAAAATTCTCCTATGGGTAGGAGGTATTCAATACCAAG
>CAZBEL010000384.1:0-1873 GCA_964490885.1 uncultured bacterium | reverse complement strand
ATGGAATACATCCCCCGCTAAGAACCAGAATTGAATGACTAAGAGGGTGTTTATGATTTCAATCCAGACGTATAGGAAAGGAATAACCCAACCCTGGATATGCATCTGGATGATTCCAAGCGAGAGGGCCGCTACCAGAGCGGTGAAGGACATGACAGGAATTAGATCGAACTGTTTAGTATAGCGAGTATATATCGCCAGGGTCAGGCTAAGGATCACTGCTACTGCGACAAACATGAGGGGGAGCAGGGTACGGTCGAATAGCGTTAAAAAATAGGTATCCCGAGCGGCACTCCCCGAAATGCTGATGGCCACGTAGGCAAAGAAATGAATAAATAAAATCAGGACGGGACGACCTTCCCCCTCCTTGATATTAAGAAAGCGGTTCAGGAGCGCCATGAACTGCGAACCCCGACTTTAAGGCAAAGGAAATGCACTTATGGAAATAGAGTAATAGCGGAAAATTCCGAGGCTCCGTAAAAAAATTCAGTTACCGAGAGGCCGAAGAGTACCAATCCAATTAAAATTAGGAAGAGGAAAACCAGGAAAATAATGTACAAGACTCCTGTTAGGACGATATAGGAGCGCAGATGATCAACGGCAAGGAGAAAGTTTTGGGAGTTTTTATTCAGAATGCTCAGTCTCAACTCCGTACTGGCTTTAACTAACCGTACTCCCAGAATAATCATGATCACGCCGATAAAGAAAAAGGGATTGAGAATGAGGAGTGTCAGACTCATGGGAATCCCGCTGAAAATGTTAAAAATGCCTACGAAGCGGCTCCATTTTGCGAGCTTTTCCAGGGTGTTGACGCCGAAACCATCCAGTGGGTAGCGTAAGGTGGATTCGTCTGTGTAGGACGTATTTTGGTTTTCTGGAGAGAGGTTGTTTTCGTTCATAGCAGGTTGCTGGCCAATTCTGCCAGTGTTGAGCGTTCTCCTTTTTTTAAGGTGATATGAGCGTACACAGGTTGTCCCACCATGCGGTGAATGAGATAACTCAAGCCGTTAGAGCGGCTATCTAAATAGGGTTGATCAATCTGGTAGATATCCCCGGTGAAAACAATTTTGGTTCCTTCGCCAGCGCGGGTGATAATGGTTTTCACTTCGTGGGGAGTCAGATTTTGGGCTTCGTCTACAATAAAGAAAACCTGCTGGAAGCTACGACCCCGTATATAAGCTAAGGGTGTGATAAGAAGTTTTTCGTTTTCTAATAAGTCGTTAATCTTTTTTGCTCGTGGATCATTGTCGTGAAATTGGTGCTGGATAACGGAGAGATTGTCGTACAAGGGCTGCATGTAAGGGTCAATTTTCGAATGGATGTCGCCCGGCAAATAACCGATGTCGCGATTACTTAAGGGCACAATTGGCCGGGCCAGGTATATTTGCTTATACTGAGAGCGACATTCTAAAGCTCCAGCTAAAGCTAAAAGCGTCTTCCCTGTTCCGGCTTTCCCCGATAGAGTAGCCAAATTAATCTGAGGGTTGGTAAGAATGTGGAGAGCGAATAATTGTTCGGCGTTGCGGGGTGTAATACCGTAGGCAGGTTTTTTCTCTACGTGAATGAACTGATCTTCCTGCTCGTTATAAAAGACCAACACCGATTTCTGGCCGTTCCGTAAAATAAAATTCTCATTAGGCAGAGGATTTTCTATCTGGGGTACTTGTTCCCGAGCTAAGGAATGAGGTGACTCGTAAAACTGGTCTATAAGCGTTTCCGGGATGTCGTCCAATAGGCGCAATCCCGAGTACATGGCCTCGATGTTCTCGATTTTGTCGCTGGTATAGTCCTGGGCTGGCACTCCCAGGGAGCGGGCCTTCATCCTAAGATTCGTGTCTTTGGAGACCAGGATGACTTTACGGTCGGGCTCTTT
>CAZBEL010000383.1:0-1874 GCA_964490885.1 uncultured bacterium | reverse complement strand
GTGATCCCGAAAGTAATATCCCGGGGATCAAGAAACGTGAGTGCTTTCAGATTGGGCATATCGATATACGACTTGGTTTTCTTACGCTTTGCATTTCGGGCTGCAATCTCGGGATCGTTGTCAGGATTCGGTTCCAAAGGATCGTAAGGTATGGACCAATCCCGGTATTCTCCCACACGATCATTGCCCTTCTCTACACCTTCCTCCCAGGGAAAATTCAAAGATTCCATGTAGTCCAGATAATCAAAGTAATCGGAAAATCCTGCGTAACTTAGAAACTTAGTGTTTAAAAGATTGGTCACATCTAGAAATATTTCCATCGTGGAAAACTTCAATGCAACTTTCTTGGCCAAACGCATATCGATAAAATAACGGTCTTTCCATTGCACATTGTCTATAATACCAGGCAAGTTGTCGGGGTTATAGGTACTGTAGGACCCTGTCTTGTAAGTTCCGATGAGATTCAATCTCCAGCTGGATAGGGGATAGATAGACATTAGATTCGGTCCCCAGCGAGAGGGAGTATGTAAATCCAGGTTCACTCTTAAATAGGGTCGGGGGTGGAGGCGTTTCTGTTGAGGGTTCGACTGCAAATAATCACGCTGGGCATTGGGGTCCTGATAATATTTCGTTAGACCAAAATATCCGGATGATTTCACCATGTAAGTATAGTTTAAAAAACCCGTTATCCAAGAACCGTAAGGTTTAGTCAGAGTAAACTCGATCCCACGAATATCCTCGTAATTGTTGTTAGCCGCTCGGCGGTATTGGATG
Source organism: uncultured bacterium (assembly GCA_964490885.1). GTDB lineage: Bacteria > Fidelibacterota > Marinisomatia > Marinisomatales > TCS56 > CAZBEL01. The sequence continues at coordinate 1,100 of CAZBEL010000383.1, read as the reverse complement.
GAATTATTCACGTTCTGGTAGTACACCCACCCCGGTTGGTCAGCCACATCTTTGTAATAGGCAGCAACATTAAACAAAAGATTCCCAAACATGGCCTGGGAATAACCCAATTCATAGGAGATGGTACGCTCATAAGTGAGGTTAGGATTACCAATGTAAGTAACCAGCCCATTTGCTTCTCGTTGAAGGCGAAAACGGTAGGCTGAGCCCGGTTCGGTCTGGAAATGACCATAGTTAAAATACAGTTTAGAATTCTCCGTGATGGGATGGGAAATCCCTAAGCGGGGGCTTAGTGTCCACACTGGCTTCGTTGGTTCGCGGGGAGCTTCTGTTTCAATTAAGTTCCCCAACCCTTGGGCATAATATTCGTCATAAACATCCAGTGCATACCACTCTGTATTTGCTGAGGATAACTCCCATCGTAACCCCACGTTGGCAATGAATCCTTCAAATTCCAACTTATCTTGTAGGTAAACCCCTAAACGATAAGGTGACACATCGTAGACCAAGCTGCGATTCCAGGTACTCATGGAAGGATTTTCGGTGTAGGAACGTATTCGGTATTCATTCCGAACAAACTGGAATCCAGTTTTTATCTGATGGTGGGTATTCACCTGATTGGTTAGATCAAATCGTAAGAGACGGGTTGTATTCTCACTCTTATCCCGTCCTAAATTCATCCAACCTCCCATGATCATCCCGTCAATCCCGGTCACACCATAACCCATATAACCGTAAGGAGCTTCGTCCACACTGTAGCCAGGAAATATTTCGTAAAGCTCATTTGTATTTCGGTCGCGAGTTTTATAGGTATCGTACCTATTTCGCATGAGCTGGTAAACCAATTCATAAAAGAGATTATCGTTGAGCATGTGGTTTACCTTAAGACCAACCATGCTACGATAAATGTTTGTTGGACTGTAATATCCAGGCATATACAACATGGCATTGCCACTACTACTATTGACCAAATTCGCCACGTCGTACGTAGAATTAAGCACCGAGCCCGTAGGAGTAGTTTTCCAGTTATAAGGCGATACTGAACCTTGTACACCGGTCATGACAATGAAAGTCAACTTCAACTGGTTGGTGACATTAGA
>CAZBEL010000382.1:0-1891 GCA_964490885.1 uncultured bacterium | reverse complement strand
ACTGTCGTTGGAGAGTCCGGCGGCGGTTGGATTCACTGATGAGGAAAGCCATGGCCTCAGTAACTCGATCCCCGTACAAGATAACCCGGCCATTGATGTGTCGCGCTGCCCGGCCAGCCACCTGCATGAGGGCACTCTTGGAACGTAAGAATCCTTCCTTATCAGCGTCTAATACCGCTACCAGAGAAACTTCCGGCAAGTCCAACCCCTCCCGGAGCAAGTTGATCCCCACTAGAACGTCAAATTCCCCCAAACGCAAATCGCGGAGGATTTTCACCCGCTCCAGTGTATCAATCTCGCTATGGAGATATCGCACACGCAAGTTCAAGCCTCGCAAGTACTCACACAAATCTTCGGCTGTGCGCTTGGTGAGGGTGGTTACCAGCACCCGTTCATTTTTCTGGGCACGACGGTGAATCTCCCCAACTAGGTCATCAATCTGTCCCCGTGTAGGACGGATATCCACGGCTGGATCCAGGAGACCTGTGGGCCGAATGATCTGCTCTACGACCACGCCACCGCACAATTCCAATTCACGGTCGCTGGGAGTGGCCGAGACGTAAGTGATCTGATTCTGCAAGGACATGAACTCGTCCAACTTCAAAGGGCGATTGTCCAGCGCGCTGGGCAGACGAAAACCGTACTCCACTAACACTTCCTTTCGTTTCCGGTCACCATTGTACATCCCTTTGATCTGGGGTAAGGTTACGTGGGATTCATCGATGAAGGTGATAAAATTATCTGGGAAGAAATCGATGAGGGTCCAGGGTCGTTCCCCTGGCTTCCGACCGGAAAAGTAACGGGAGTAATTCTCAATTCCCGAACAATAGCCCAATTCCAACAGCATTTCCATGTCAAAATTCGTACGCTGCTCCAACCGTTGGGCTTCTAAGAGTTTATCCTGGCTGCGGAATTCTTCCAGTCGCTGAGCCAACTCTTTCCTGATCTCTTCCACAATGGCAGCAATGGATTCGGGATCAGTGACAAAATGCTTGGCCGGATAAACGAATAATTCGTCCAGCTCTCGCACGATCTCTCCGGTGAGGGGATCAAAACTATCCAAACGGTCAATGGTATTGCCAAACAACTCAATACGCACGCAAACATCGTCATACGCCGGGAATAACTCAATGACGTCTCCCCGTACTCGAAAGGTCCCCCGTTCCAGTACCGTGTCATTACGGACATAATGGATATTAATGAGTCTGTGTAAAAAGTCCTTCCGTCGAAAGGTCGTTCCCCTCTGAATGTGAATGACCTTTTCCCGGTATTCTGAAGGTGACCCAATGCCGTAAATACAGGATACAGAGCTCACTACAATGACATCCCGACGCGATAACAGAGAACTGGTCGTCTTTAATCGTAACTTGTCGATCTCCTCATTCATAGAGAAGTCTTTTTCAATAAACGTATCGGTAACCGGCAGGTAGGCTTCAGGTTGATAGTAATCATAATAGCTGATGAAATACTCCACCGCATTTTCAGGAAAGAGTTGCTTGAATTCACCGAAAAGTTGGGCAGCCAGGGTTTTGTTGTGGGAAATGATGAGTGTGGGTCGCTGGACGGCCTCGATGACCTTGGCCATGGTAAAGGTCTTCCCACTCCCCGTAACCCCTAAGAGCGTTTGGTGTTTGGTTCCCTTTTTTATCCCTTCCACCAACTCCCGAATAGCCGTGGGCTGGTCCCCTTGGGGCTGGAAATCTGAATGTACACGAAAATCTGCCATTATGACCAAAATTACGACGATAGTAAAACGTGAGTCAATGGCAGAGAATTGATTATCACGAGTCTATGGTGTTTGGAATACAGCCGGAATTTTGCATTGGCAGTCAAATGGAACGGCGGTGGTAAGAAATAATAGTTGGCCTGGTTAGTCTGCGAGGGGCCAGCT
>CAZBEL010000381.1:0-1892 GCA_964490885.1 uncultured bacterium | reverse complement strand
AAAGGGAATTGAACTGAATAGTAGCAGGAGTGCTTTTGTGTGCATTGATAATTACTCCTGGAAGTTAGGCTGAAATTTACCTGATTTTCCGCAATTTGCCACCAACATAATTACCCGTGTGGAAAACCCCATCAGAAAGTGTAATTTTTGTCCCCTGTTGCTGAACTTTTTCCACAACTGCGAATATAAGGGTGAGTTTTATAAGGATATTCCCATGCGAAATTACTTTATTTTTCTGATTGGGCTCATCTGCACCCCGTTGTTACTGACTGCCGGCTCACCACGGGTGGCGATTCTGCCCATGAATAGTCTGGGGTTGGATGCCATTTCCACCCATACCGCTGAGACAATCCTCCAACAGGAAATCAGCCGCCTGTCCGATTATCATTTTATCAGCCAGAAAGACATACGCCAATTGCTGGGTTCTGATTTCTGCACCGATATTTCCTGTGCCCTGGAAGCAGGGCGGGCATTGGCTGCCGACCAGGTCATTCTCACCAATTTGAGCATTCTGGGTGAAAAAATTGTGGTGCAATACCTCTCCGTGGACGTGGCACGGGAAAAAGTACTGGTAGGCGGTACCACCAGTTCTCCCAGTGTGGAGGCACTGGATACGGTAATGAAGCGTATTGCCCGCAGTATCGTAACTGAAAAATCACTGGAGGGATCGGCAGAGGTAGGGACCATCATTGAAAATGAAGGCGGGGGATTGTTCCGGCGCCGGCAGGCCCGCGGCTATTCGGGATTGTCCTTTGGCTATTTGTATCCCCGTGTCGGTTATGAAGGGATAGATCGTTCCTTTACCATCGATTACCGACGCGGCTATGAAACCGAAAACTCCTATGTGGGTTTGGAGCTGGCCATCCGCCGGGGTCTTGCCGCCAACATCTTTGCTAATTACCTGTTGACCAAAACTGATTTTTGTCCCTACATCGGCGGAGCATTCGGCTTCCACTGGGTGAGTCACGCCACCGAGTATTTTTATGATGCTGCCGGGAATCAAGAAAATAAAAAACGTAAGGACGGCTTCGAGATCACTTTGAATGCGGGAATCCGCGCCTACCGGACGTATAATTTTCAGATTCTGCTCAACTTTGACTATACCTATTCCTTTAACGATTACCGGGATCAAGCGGGTGTACTGACACTGGGGCTGCTTTGGTGAATGAAAATGCGTTAAAGCACTCAATAGAATAGTAGTGGTTGTTTTTACCAGGAATTTTCATCCTTCTGAACTTTAAATAATTTGGGTCCATTTTAGGAGAAGTCATGCAAATCAAATGGCAAACGGTTAAACCCTTTACCGATATCCGGTATGAGACCGGTTTAAATGATGCCGCCGGCATTGCCAAGATCACCATTAACCGGCCGGAAGTGCGCAACGCCTTTCGTCCCCAGACCGTGTTTGAGTTGAAAGAAGCCTTTGAGCTGGCGCGGGAGGATACGAATGTGGGAGTGGTGGTCCTCACCGGTGAAGGCCCCCATGCCTTTTGTTCCGGTGGTGACCAGAAGATCAGGGGTGATGCGGGATATGTGGGTGATGATGGTGTCCCCCGCCTGAACATTTTAGATGTACAGAAACAGATCCGCTATCTGCCTAAACCGGTGGTGGCCATGGTGGCCGGCTATGCCGTTGGCGGAGGTCATGTGCTGCACATGATGTGCGACCTGACCATTGCTGCGGACAATGCCCAGTTCGGGCAGACGGGTCCCAAAGTGGGCTCTTTTGATGGCGGCTGGGGGGCATCCTACATGGCGCGGATTATCGGTCAGAAGCGGGCACGGGAAATGTGGTATATGTGTCGTTTTTACGACGCTCAGACAGCGCTGGACTGGGGATTGGTCAATGCGGTGGTTCCCCTGGAGGAGTTGGAAACAGAGACCGTCAAATG
>CAZBEL010000380.1:0-1895 GCA_964490885.1 uncultured bacterium | reverse complement strand
CAGCGCTTCATCATTTCCGAGTTGGGAAGTGCTTTGAGAGTACCCTCTCTTACTAACCGATATGTGGCTACCGTCCTGGCAGTCATTCCGGCCCTGTTTCTGGTCTTTGTGAGTCTTCCTGACCCAGTGACGGGGCAAGTAAAACAGGCCGGCTGGATCCTGTGGCCTATCTTTGGCGCCAGTAACCAGATGCTGGCAGCACTGACCCTCATGATTCTGACCCTTTACTTCTGGCAGCGGAAAAAACCCATCCTGCCACTCCTAATCCCCATGCTCTTTATTATGGTGGTGACCCTTTCCACCCTTTTCCTAAAGGCACTGGATTTTATTGCTCATAATCCTTTTTTACTACTTATTGATCTTTTTCTCATGCTGTTAGTGATTTGGATGATCGTTGAAGGACTTGGGGCCCTTTTTGCTTTGAAGAGAGGAGACGCGACCTAATTCCCCGGTAACGTTCAAAAGGGGATGAGGCCTTGTGCTGTTTAACGTAAGTTTGTTTGTGGCAATAGAGGTTAGTTCTCTGGGAAAATGTAGTGGCGTTATACTCGGAATTTGTTGATTTAGCCCTGTCGAAAACCTTACGTCAGCAGGCTCTGGACCATGCTCGGAAACGAACCCGGTACATCACCCGCCAGTTTATTCCCCGTCGGGCACCGTTAACTCACCTGGAAAGTAATTACGTGGGGGCTTTGGGTGAACTGGCGGTGCGGCAGTACTTGGGTTTGCCAGTAACCCTCCCAGGAAATTACGATGACCGTACCATTGATGCCGGTGATTTGACGTATAACGGTCTGGTTTATGATGTGAAGACTGAAGCGGTCCCCACAGAATACTATCACCTCTTAAGACGTGGTGAAATCCAACCCTATGAGCCCTACGGCTGTCGGGTTTGGACTACCCGGCATTGGCACCATCTAAAGACATACACCGGAGGTCTGATTTTTTGTGCCCTGGAAATCCCTGCAAAGCTCGGCCGTAAGCTTCCTCAATCAGTACGCCCGAAGTTATTAGCCCAAAGGGATATTTTGATCCTGGGCTTCGTTCCTCAGGCAATAGTCAAACAGAAGAAACCCACTTGGTATACTCCGCCCGCACCGGAAGGTAAACGCCGGAAGTACAATTCAGAAAATTTAGTTTTTCACCACTCCGAGTTGGTGTCTATCGAAGAGTTGTTGTAAAAAAGCCTCAGGCGGGCCTGTTTTCCAGATTCTCCAAACGTGTTTGGGCCATTTGGATGTAGTCAGGATTGAGTTCGTAACCAATAAAGTGACGTTGAAGTTGTCGGGCGGCAAGAGCCGTGGTGCCAGAGCCCATGAAAGGATCGAGAATAACATCTTCCACAAAGGAATATAGTTTAATGAGCCGCTTGGGTAACTCCAAAGGGAACGGAGCCGGGTGAGACCGTTCTCTGGCTGGAGGAAACCGCCAGATGCTGGCAATGAGTTCCCGCCATTCGGCCTTGGAAAGGCGACTTGCTTCTTTCGTGTGCTTGGGAATCTTTTCCGGTTGTCCGTCTTTTACGAAGATGTTGATGAATTCAATGGTATTCAACCCGTAAAAGTTAGGGGGGTAAGGGTAAGAGCCCATCATGAGTTGATCCGTGCTACCTTTATCCCAGATAATTAAATCATAGCGGTAAAAGAGTGTATTTTGCAAAATACTATATTCTATGTCGTTATTGATGTTTAAAAAGTCCCGATTATAATGGGTGTTCATGGTCTTTTTATCCATGGGAAGGATGGGCGAATTGATGCAAAGTTTGCCGTTGGGTTTCAACACGCGGTAACATTCCTTCCAAACCGGGAGCATACTGGCTATATATTCCTCGTAGGATTTACTATAGCGCCCGATTTGTTGGGGATGACGGTAATCCTTAGCGTTGAAATAGGGGG
>CAZBEL010000379.1:0-1896 GCA_964490885.1 uncultured bacterium | reverse complement strand
AATTTATTAAAGCTAGTCAAAAACCGCTCTCCTTCTTATTGCTGAGCGCCCTTATTAACCTTTTTATGGGTTGTTCCTATACAGCAAAAACCGTTTCGCCGGAGACTCCCATTATTTTAGGTGCTCGTGCCATCGTGGTCATTCATAGTCAAGACCGTTCATTTATATTAGAACAAGCATATTTCAAATATCCGTATCTGAGTGGAACACTCAAACCCCAAAAAAGAAAGGGTGATATTCTTAGAAAAGGCGATGAAATCCATGTTTACCTTATATCTGATAAAAACTTAATCGTAGAGGGAAGCACGACTCAAATACCCCTTACGAATATCCAGAAAGTTGAAGTTTACGAAATCGATATTGGAAGAACTTTGCTATTGTATACAGTCGGGGCCGCTTTGTCTACCGTAATATTCTTTATACTTGTAATGCTGTTTAAAGAATCATGTCCTTTTGTTTATGTCCACACCGGTGAGGAGTATACCTTCATCGGGGAAATCTATAGCGGAACCATTTACCCCAATCTTGAACGCCATGATTATTTACCCCTTCAAATCCCGGTGAGTCAGGAGGATGAAGTGGAAATTCGTATCACCAACGAAGTCGAGGAAATTCAACATACGAATCTTGCTGAATTGGTTGTCGTTGATCATGATTCTAACCTGCGGGTTTACATGGATAAATACGGTATTGTGCACACAGTAGCCGACCCACAACCAGCCCTATCAGCCGTTTCCCTCTCTGGTCGACCGCTTACCAATGAATTCACCCATAAAGACTCCGTTGATTATACCAACATTCATGATAACCTGAATGACGACCTTATGGATGGGGTTGTCTTGAGTTTCAGGAAACCGGCAAACATTGACTCGGGTAAACTTCTCATCCGGGGTAAAAACTCATTCTGGTTGGATTTCACCCTAACTTCTCTGGCCCATGATCTGGGTAATCGGTATGTAAAGTGGAAACAGACCCAGCAGCAAAAGACTAAGGAAGAATTAATCCAACTTTCTCTGGAGAATGGGATTCCCCTAAAAGTCTCTGTGGAGAAACAGGGTCAGTGGGAGTACATGGACTATTTTAATGTCGTTGGCCCCATGGCCTATAAGGACGATGTCTTAGCCCTTGACCTAAAAGATGTTGCTGGTGATACAGTCCGAGTAAAGTTAGAATACGGATTCTTATTTTGGGATCTGGATTATGTGGCCATGGACTTTTCTCCTGACATCCCGGTTTCATCGCAGACGATTCTTCCCGTTTCGGCCATCACCCAAACCGGGGAGGATATAGTAGAGACCCTTGCCAGGGATGACTCTTCATATTATGTGCAGCCAAACATCGGTGATCAGGTGGATTTAGTCTATCGTGTACCTAAAATCCCTGTGGGGTTAAAACGATCAATGTTTTTGCATTCGAAAGGCTATTACGAGAAGATTATGAATCCCTCGGGTAGGGCGAATTTGGCTCGTTTGCAGCAATATCGCAAACCCGGAGGACTGATCGAATACTCCCGGGATCAATACAAAAAGTATAGTCTCACCCAATAAGTTTCTTAGACAAAATGCGCGGGTCATCCCAGAATCGTGTCATAACTGGTCGCCTGGAGACAACCTTAATTAAGATATGTATTCGATTTCATATTCTTTTAATTGCCCTCGCCGAATTTAGGAACGTAGGTCGGGCCTGGCGAGCCCTGTGGCATCTCGTTCGATTTAGGCAACAGTTCCAAGGTGATCAGAAGGTCATTAAATATGCCCGTGCGGGCGGCCGGTATTTCATTGGACTGGTAATTCCCGGGTGGCCGTCTCCAGCTTTCACGCATTTCATCAGGAATGAATTAAAACAGTCTGTTTCGCCTAACCCAAGCTCTCAGCGATTAACTACGATCATTTTTAC
>CAZBEL010000378.1:0-1907 GCA_964490885.1 uncultured bacterium | reverse complement strand
AACCAGTCAAATCGAGTCGGACGGCGTTCCGCCGCCGCTCATTTGGGTCGTTAGGGGCTAAAAAAACATGATTAAACCGAGGAATTAATGAAGTTAGAAGAACACATATTTCAGTCTGCATCTCTTATTGCGCTAATTGATGAGGCAGTTGAATTCATGATTAATACTCCAACAGTGGCTGTCCCACCAGAAGAAAAGTTTTCTGGTGGAGGTGTGTATGCACTATATTACAAAGGTGATTTTTCTTTGTACCAAAAGATCTACAAAGAAAATCCAGAATTACCAATTTATGTGGGTAAAGCCGTATTACCAGGTTGGCGGCAAGGCAGAGGTACCGCTAAAGAAAGTGATCCAGCTCTGTATCGGCGATTGAATGAGCATTCAAGAAGTATCAATGCCACTAGCAATTTAGATTTAAAGGATTTTTCGTGTAAGTTTGTTGTTCTTAAATCCCAAGAAGCTGATTTAATCAGTACGGTTGAAGCGGCAATGACGCGGAAGTATAATCCTCTATGGAACTCACAGGTTGATGGGTTTGGAAACCATGACCCTGGAAAAGGTAGATATGAGCAAGCCAAATCTGAATGGGATGTTTTACATCCCGGTAGGGAGTGGGCTGATCGCTTAAAAGGCGTCCAACCTGATGGTAATAAAGTAGAAGAAAAAATAGGTATTTATCATGTCAATAAATCATCTTAATTCAGTAGAGCTTTTTTCTGGTGCTGGTGGCCTAGCATTAGGAATGGCTAAAAGTGGCTTTCAACATGAAATGCTTGTTGAGTTTAATCGTGATGCTATAAATACATTGATAAAAAATCATGACGAAGGACAAGCGCAAATTAAAGATTGGAACATAAAACATGATGATATAAAGAATATTTCTTTTAAAAAATACAAAGGTAAAATATCTGTTGTCGCCGGTGGCCCACCATGCCAACCGTTTTCACTTGGAGGAAAGCATAAGGCTTTTAATGATCATAGAGATATGTTTCCCCAAGCTGTGCGTGCAGTACGTGAATCTAAGCCAGAGTCTTTTATTTTTGAAAATGTAAAAGGTCTCTTACGTAAAAGTTTTAGCTCGTATTTCGGATACATAGTATTGCAGCTAACATACCCAAATATCGTAAAGGAAGAAAAAGAATCATGGGAAAACCATCTTTCTCGTCTTGAGGAAATTCAGACGAAAGGAACCTATAGAGGGCTAAAATATAATGTCGTATTTAGGCTTTTGAATGCGGCTGATTACGGTGTTCCTCAAAAACGGGAGCGGGTATTTATAGTTGGTTTTCGCAATGATCTTGCCATTGAATGGAGTTTTCCAAAAGCCACACACTCGAAAGATGCACTTCTATGGGAGCAATGGGTTACAAGTGAATATTGGGATCGTCTAGATATTCAAAAATCTGATCGTCCGCTCACGAATGAGAGAAATTGTAAAATATCCAGTCAACTAAATAATAAATATGGCATGTTTCCGCCAGAAGAAAAGCCTTGGGTCACTGTAAGAGAAGCAATAGGTGATTTACCATGCCCAAAAGCTAACAATAAATATAATAACCATCAATTTAGAGATGGTGCCAAGTCGTACCCTGGCCATACAGGAAGCCCAATTGATGAACCATCAAAAGCATTAAAAGCTGGAGATCACGGAGTCCCGGGCGGGGAGAATATGATCCGTTTCAATGATGGTTCAATTAGATATTTTACCGTTAGAGAAGCTGCAAGAATTCAAACATTTCCAGATGATTACCATATATCAGGCGTATGGAGCGAGTGCATGAGACAAATTGGTAATGCTGTTCCAGTCAAACTTGCAGAAGTAGTTGCATCTAGTGTTTACGCAGCAATTGCCCCTAACGAATAAGGTTAGATCGTGAGAGCGAAGCGAGCCACGATCTGAACCGTTT
>CAZBEL010000377.1:0-1911 GCA_964490885.1 uncultured bacterium | reverse complement strand
TCTCTTCGTCCGATTCCGCTTCCAGGCGCATCTCAGGCGTGGAGTAGTAGCGGGGTAACTCACTCACCAGCGTTGACAGTGATTTGGAACTACGGGATAACATCTGGGCCGCACGAGCCGCTACATAAACAGCATCATCGTAACCAAAATAATCGTCGGCGAAAAAGATATGCCCACTCATTTCACCCCCCAATTTACATTCCAATTCACCCATTTTCTGCTTGATGAGGGAATGGCCTGTCTTGTACATCACCGGGTTCCCGCCAAAATAAAGAATTCTATCTTCCAGGGCCTGAGAGCATTTCACATCAAAAAGGATGTCTTCCCCGTCGGTAATTACCTCAGGGAGAAACAGAGCCAGCAACTGGTCAGCCCATACAATTTCCCCTCGTTCATCGACGATGCCAATGCGGTCAGCATCTCCGTCAAAAGCCACACCCATATCATACTCGCCGGATTTTACCGTTTCAATGAGGTCGGTTAAATTCTCCTTCACCGTGGGATCGGGATGGTGGTTAGGAAAAGTACCATCAACATCACAATAGAGTTCCGTAAGCTGAACGCCTAACTCCCGAAATATCTTGGGCGCCACCAAGCTCCCTGTGGCATTCCCACAATCCACGACAATGCGCAAGGAATGATGTAAATGAATCTTGTCTAGAATCATCTGGATGTATTCGTCCTTAATGCGGTACTTGGTCTCAAACCCTTCTCCCCGTTCAAAAGCGTGCTCTTCGATAATCTTGCGAATTTCCTGAATGGCCTCGCCATAAACAGCTTTCCGAAAAAGTGAAAGTTTGAAGCCATTAAATTCGGGAGGGTTATGGCTGCCGGTAATCTGAACGGCCCCAGCCACATCTAATTTAAACATGCTATAATAGTTAACTGGGGTGGGGATAATGCCAAGAGTGATCACGTCCAATCCCGTAGATAAAACCCCTTCTTTGAAGGCCTCCATTAACTGGGGAGTTGTTAAGCGTACGTCGCCGCTTAAAGTAATTTCTCGCCCCCCTTGACGTAGGACATAGGTCCCAAAACCTTGACCCAGGAGATTCACGACGTGGGGTGGGAAATCATCCTCAACTTTACCACGAATGTCATACTCACGAAAAATATAGGGATTGATGTTCACGATGGTACCTCTTTATAATAGGTAAAATCTAAAAAAGAATTGAGTCTTCCTGGATAATATTTTCAGAGAATCGAAGGATTGTCGGTTCTGATTAAGTTTCCAAATCGCCGATAACTTTTCGTAAAAACCCACCCTGTTCTTGCAAAAGTCGTTGGGCCTCTTCGCGGTCACACTTTTTCCGGGCCATAACAATGGCGGTTTTAACAGATCCACCCGATTGTTCCAGGTACACGCGGGCCTTTGGATAACTTAGACCCGTTAACTGAGCAATAATCCTCGTTCCCCGATCCACGAGCTTGTTGTTTACCACTTGCAAGTCCACCATCAAATTGCTGTAAACCTTTCCGATCCGAATCATGGTTGTAGTAGAGATCATATTCAAAACCATTTTTGTCGCCGTACCCGACTTCATTCGTGTTGAACCGGTGATGATCTCCGGACCTACATCTACTGCGATGAGGACGTCGACTTCCACGGGAACCAAGGGTTTAGGATTACAAATGAGATATACAGTTCTTGCGCCAATGGAACGACCGTATTTCAATGCAGCAACGACATAGGGCGTAGCACTACTACTAGCAATGCCGATGATTAAATCTCCACCAGTAACACTGGCCCTTTTCAGATCGCGAGTGGCATCTTCCGGTTTATCCTCGGCGCCTTCAATGGAGCGCACCAGAGCTTCCCGACCTCCAGCAATAATACCTTGAAACCATTCCCGGGGTGCTGAATAAGTGGGCGGCATTTCAGTAGCATCTAAAACTCCCAGACGACCACTT
>CAZBEL010000376.1:0-1919 GCA_964490885.1 uncultured bacterium | reverse complement strand
CCGTGGATGGAGAGATCGTTTTCGTAGGTTTGCCCTCCTCTAAAAAGCTACAGGCGTTATTGGAAGAAAAATTAAACCCCGTTAATTAGGGGACTTTATAGTGGCTGAGCTACTCTTCTGGAGTGCAGCGGTTTTAGGACTCTTGGCTTTTTTTGAACCCTGTACCATTGCCACGCACACCCTGTATGCAGTCCGGGCCCACCAGGGGAATGGTAACACCCGCCTGGCAGCACTGCTTAGCTTATTTGTCACCCGCTTCATACTGACAGTAGGATTATTGCTCCTAGCCGTAAGTATAACCTCACCGCCTAACTGGAACCCGGTTTTTACCGGAAGTATCCTTCTATTCCTGGCGGCGGTCTACATTATTTCGCGCTTTACGTACGTCCCCATCCCCCATTTAGAGTTTTACAAGCTTTTTCCACAGCGTTTTACTCGCTCTCCTGGACTTCAACTGGGCCTCACCTTACCTGCCTGTACTATCCCCCTCTTTGCAGTGATCGTAGGACTCACCATAACCACTGATTCGATTTCTTCCGCCGCCATCGCAGGTTTCCTTTTCACCAGTTTTTTCAGTTTGCCTACGGGAGTGGCCATTTTTAAAGGTGTCTCTAAAAAAGGTCAATGGTTGCTAGAACGTTCGGCCAAAATCGCACCCTTCCTCACTGCTTTTCTGTTTATTACTGCTACCGTGATTTTCTTCTCACCTAAAATTGATCTGAACATGGAACAGATCAGACTCACGCTTCAAAGACCAAGTGTTACCGGGATCGTAGTCGGATTTATTGCCGGGTTGGTGTTCAGTTTCAATCCCATATCCTTTACATCCATTCCTGTCATGTTGGCTTATGTGACCAAAGCTCACGAGAAACGCCGGGCACTTCTCATGGGACTGGCTTTTGTATCCGGCATGATTGTTATCCACATCCTCTTGGGAGTTACCGCCGCAGCGGGCGGTGAATGGGTGGAAAAAATTACTGGGCGTTTCTGGGGAGCCATCTTAGGTCCCATTTTGATTTTCCTGGGGTTGATCTGGCCGGGCTGGATCAAAATCCGCTTGCCCTGGTTTAGAATCAAAGGACGGCAGGTTTCCAGTTTGTGGGGAGCCTTTCTTTTGGGAATACCTTTTTCAATCGCCGTCTGCCCCTTCTGCTCTCCTGCTCTCATCGTCATGGTGACCGCCAGCGCCACCATCGGGTCTATCCCCTTCGGATTCTTCTTATTACTCTCCTTCGCACTAGGGCGAAGCATCCCCATCCTTATCGGTGCCTGGAGCATGGGATGGTTAGAATCCCTGAATGTCTTAATAAACTACCAGAAACGAATTGAAATCATTGCCGGACTCGTCCTCATAGCCAGTGGCTTATATCTACTGAACGAATACTTTTTTCTTGTTTGACCAAGCCCTGCAAATTGGGCTGGAACGGTATATCTATTCTCAGCTGGTATGATTTTAGAAGTTTATAACTAGGAGAGCCGATTATTATGTTCCTGTTGGTTATTTTAAATCAAATAGATAAATTTTTTCTGACTAGGGATAAAACATCCTGATTTTAGAATACAAGATAATTCAGGATAACTATTAGTCAGGAGTAAAAACAAATAGTAAATAAAATGAGTGCATCAAGGTTGAAAAGGAAAATTAATTCAATGCCGGAATATATAAAAACGGCATTAGAAGAAAACCATTTAATGCAGGATTATCTAGCTCGTCCTGCCTACCAAAGAAACGATTATTTAGGATGGATAGAAAGAGCAAAAAGAAAAGAAACAAAAGAAAAGCGGCTTAATCAAATGTTAGAGGAATTAAAGGTAGGTGGCATTTATATGAAAATGAAGCATACAGCATCAAAAAAATATTAAACGCTGCGGTTTCTTTATAAAGCGTCCAATAAGACGTTTGAATTGACCTTTAACAC
>CAZBEL010000375.1:0-1923 GCA_964490885.1 uncultured bacterium | reverse complement strand
ATTCCAACAACGAATTATTAGCCGAAGGGACCATGATTTGGACGCGAATAGGAGGAGCAGCGGACAACGACTCTCCGCATGCAATTATCCTCACGGATGAAGAAAAGGCTAAGGGTGTGTTCCAGGATCACCAGTTCTTCCCGGCACCCCGTTTAGTGGATGGAAGTATCTATCGTTTAGAGTATTTCGGTTCCGATCCTGCCGGTAACCAGAGTGACACTGTTCGTGTCCACTACCTGCGTTTTGATATTACACCCCCGATCATTGCGGTACTAAATGTCGATAATAATCAATATTCGGCAAGTACCAATATACAATATTCGCTATCTGAAACACTCCTCGGAGGGACCCTTACCTGGGAGGGGCGAGGTCTCACTGGCCGGGCCATAGAGCAATCCCTTAACTTGCCTCCTTTGGCTTTAAAAGCTGGCGACCATTCCACTGATCAATATGTACAAGCTGAATTGGTGGATGGTGACGTTTACAATTTCCGTATAACTGGACAGGATTCCGCTGGCAACCAGGCTAAATCAGTGGAAATCAGAAATTTTCATTACGATATATCCCCCCCCGAATTCTCAAATTTGCTTCCAATTAGCGGTAGTTTTGTAAACACGGAAGATATTATCGGTTACACTCTATCCGAGACTTTGCAGGAGGGAGTGATACGACTCGTTCGTCGTGTTCTTGAATGGTCCGAAAATGATACGCTCAGTTTTCCTCTAATTGGCCAAGAATTACTTGCTGGGGAACATCTGCCGCAACGTCTAAAACGCCAGCCAGACCTGAAGGATGGAAGTACTTACAATTTGTATTTTTTCGGGATTGATTCCGCAGGTAACCGGTCTGATACGGCGGAAGTTAAGAATATCATTTATGATATAAGTGACCCTCGATTTACTATCACTACACCACAACCAAATTCCTATTTGCGATCCTTAACCGTAGCTTATTCTATCAATGAACCTCTAACCAACGGTCGCTTGGTTTGGGTTTCTCCAGATGGAGAGGAAGTTACTTATCCCTTACAACCGGATGAGTTGGAACCGGGTGAACATACTTTGGAAAATTATCCCATTGAATTGGGAGAAAATGTACGCTATTCACTATATTTAGAAGGCGAAGATCGGGCTGGTAACAAAGGGCGTTCCCAGCGTATTTCTGGACTTGTATTTGATATAACTGCCCCTCAATTAGCCATTATTTCCCCCGATAGTGGTGCCATCGTGAATCATACTCGGGTCAAATTTTCCATTAGTGAACCCTTAGCCGAAGCCACGCTCACCTGGTCCCTTGCAGAAGGTAAGGACCCGGCGGCACCTCATAAAGTGGCCCTGAAAGGGGTCTCATTAATGGCTGTGGATGGACATGAAATAGATTTTAAGGTAGTTCCTGGTCTAAAGGATAGCTCCTTTTACAATCTCTCTCTTGTCGGGATCGACTCCGCCGGGAATGTGGGTCAGGCAGACACCGTTTATAGCGTACGTTATGATGTATCACCACCGCACTTTACTGAATTGGAACCATCCTCGGAAAGCTACCTTAATTCCATGTTTGTACGCTATACCCTCAGTGAGAAATTAGCGGAAGGTAAGATTATCTTGACCCAGGAGGGAGAAGAAACGTCACCTAAAATCATGATACTTAAAGGATCTAAGTTAGAGGCCGGACCAGGGGGTGGAGAGTTGCCTTCAGCAGTAGTCTCTGTCATGACTGGTGCCGTGTACCGAGTATCTTTCTGGGGAAAGGATTTAGCTGGAAACGAATCACCCCCTACTTTCATTGAAAAAATACATTTCGATAATGAACCGCCAGAAATTGAAATACTGAAACCCTTATCCAACGCGAGGTTCAATACTATCCGCTTTACCTTCCGTATTAGCGAAGATTTGGAAGAGGCTACTTTTGAGTTAATACCGTCAT
>CAZBEL010000374.1:0-1934 GCA_964490885.1 uncultured bacterium | reverse complement strand
ATTCAAACTGATCTATTAATTTCTCTACTAAGACTGTCAGGACCGATACTCGTCTTGAAAGAATAGCACACAGAGCAACCTATAATTAAACTAAATCGAAATTGTGAACTTTCCTTTAAACAACCTCACTTAGTTCAATCTTAGTCAGGCAACAAATGAAAGTGATCATACCACTCTTGTTGTTCGTTGCTATTCCACATATTTACTCAATGACAGTCAAATGATTGGAGAAGTCGGTGGCTACATAGAGTTTACCGTTGAATAAAACCGTTTCCCATAACCAACCTTTTGAGAGATTGAGCTTCCAGTTAACATTTCCATTTTTATCCAATGATATTAACTTCTTACCAAACACCGTACTATAATAGATGTTTCCCTCAACATCTAACGTCACGCCAGGCCAAGGCCAAGCATCCTCATCATCACTAACTGCAAATTGAGCAATTAATTCACCTTCCGGATTATACTTATCAATGGAACCAAAATAGTTCGTTACATATATATTCCCGTCAGGATCTACGGCAAGACTGGAAACAAGGTAATCAACGTTATGCCGGATTACAACCCACAATAAATCACCGTTATTCTTATCAATGCAGACCAGGCGGTGATCGCCCCAGCCCTGAGCTGCAAATACGATCTGGTCATTAGGAGTGAGAACAAGACCCCGTGTTCGAATTGTTGCGTAACTGGTATCATAGGTAAAGTGCCAGTTGATGGCCCCACCGGGTGACAAGGAATATACCTCTTTATCATACGCTACATAGCAGTTCCCTTCCTCATCAATCGCCGGATGTACGGGACTGATCGTATTTTCTCCAAAGTAATATGAATAAATTAGATTTCCATCCGACCCGTAGGCATATAAGTAGCCATGTTTGGTAAGCGTAACCGCAAAACCTAATGCTTGATTTGCTACCGGCGCTATCCACGAGTTATCCGCAATATCGATGCTCCAAGCCAAAGTACCGCTTCTGGTTATTCCAATAATACTCTGATCCTCGGTGTTGAAAACGACAACACTGTCTATTATGCATCCGGAACCTCCCCTTATGGCTTTCCCCGTAGCAAAGACCCATTCCAAGGTTCCGTCGGAGCTAAACTTGGATACGTTTCCGTAAGTATCACTAATATAAATATTCCCCCTCTCATCAATCACTGGAGCGGCCCAATCGGGGATGTAGTCTTCACAATAAACAAGTGTATCAACGATTTGTCCCCTGGAAGGCCCTTCACCGGGGTAAAACCCCGTGTTGCCGCTATCAAACCGATTATTGGGCCAGGGAATGGGCTCCTCAATCTGGTTATCACCAGTGGAGTCAAAACAGCCACCCAATAGCAGAAGGGCCAAACCGAGTATAAGTAGGGTGAGCCGCCGCATGGTTACTTCACCAATAAAACCTTTTGGGCTTCAAAAGGTCTATTAATAATTCATAGGGTGTTCTATCCTGGCATACTACCAAAGGAGAGCTACCAATGGTGATTATAATTGAAATGAATATTGCGTATTTTTTCATGCTTTAACTTCAAAACACCTTCATGAAATAACGTACATTAAAATTTATAATTCTTCAACCAAAATATTCCCATATTGTGACGATTGGAGAAACTTGGTCTACACTTATGTATAATACGACGCTATCCCGACGGAACTTAAACTTATCTAAAAACAGACCTGACTAAGACTGTCGGAACTGTTACACATCTTGTAAAAATAATTTGCTAACGTCTCAATATAAATATCCTATAAACTAAAACTTACCGAACTTTATGTGGGCGCTGGCAGACTCCCTGCCTGCGTGCCCTCGGCAGGCAGGGAACTGCCGTCCTTTACAATATGAAAAGGTAGGACTTAACAACCAAATAGCAACATAAATACGTGGTGCAAACATTACGGAAACCACAACCCTATTTTTTAGGCGATTAAGAGAACT
>CAZBEL010000373.1:0-1940 GCA_964490885.1 uncultured bacterium | reverse complement strand
TTATTGTGGAAAAGGGACGACCGGGTTTTACAACTGGTAAAAAAGAGGACAAACTGGGTATTCGTGCTTCAGATACTTGTGAACTTTTCTTTGAGGATTGTCGTATTCCTGTTACAAACCGGATTGGTAATGAGGGGCAGGGATTTTATATTGCCCTGAAGACATTAGATGGGGGGCGTATTGGCATTGCCGCCCAGGCCCTGGGGATAGCCCAGGCTGCCCTGGATCGCTCCCGGGAGTACGCTAAGGAACGTAAACAATTTGGTCGTCCCATAAGTACTTTCGGGGCCATCCAGGATAAAATTGCAACGATGTCCACTCAGATTGCAGCCTCAAGGCTACTGATTTACCAGGCGGCTGTGAAAAAGGATGCCCATGAACCATTTACCAAAGAAGCGGCCATGGCAAAGAGTTTCGCCTCACAAACGGCTCTTTCCGCCGCCCGGGAGTGTGTCCAGATTTTTGGGGGATATGGCTATATGCAGGAGTTCGGGGTAGAACGCCTTATGCGGGATGCCAAGATTACCCAGATCTATGAAGGAACTACGGAAATTCAACAACTGGTAATTGCCAGATCAGTCTTGGAGGAATCATGAAATTCGATGAAAATGCAGTCAATATTGACTGGGACTCCTTAACCTTTGACGTCTATCCAACCCGTAGTATGTATTATGCCACCTGTGAGGAAGACGGGGAATGGACGGAAGGATCTTTGATTCCTTTTGGTCCTATTGAGATGTCGCCGGCTGCCGGTGCGTTGAATTATGGCCAGGGCGTCTTTGAGGGAACCAAAGCTTATCGTACGGTGAAGGACCGGGTCGTTTTATTCCGTCCGGAAATGAACGCTAAAAGAATGGCCAACTCTGCCAGGCGATTGTGTATTCCGCCTCCGCCGGAAGAGTTTTTTATGAACGCTGTGGAGCAGACAGTACGGGATAATATTGCTTACGTACCTCCATTAGGAAAGGGGAGTCTGTACATCCGTCCCATCGTTTGGGGGACGGGGGCAGTTCTGGGTGTAAAACCAGCGCCTTCCTACACGTTTATCGTTTATGTTTCCCCGGTGGGCCCCTATTTCAAACACGGTTTGAAACCCCTCCATCTCACTGTGGCCCGTGAATACCATAGGGCTGCACCAAAAGGGATTGGGAATGCCAAAGCCATTGGCAATTATTCTGCTTCCCTTTATCCTTTAAAATTGGCTAAGGACAAGGCTTATGATGAAGTCATCTACCTCAACGCTACCAATGACCGCTATGTAGAAGAGGTGGGATCGGCCAATTTATTTGCCCTTACTGGAAGTACCGTAAAAACACCACGGCTGGCGGGGTCCATCTTGCCAGGTGTAACCAGGGATTCCGTCTTGACTCTCGCTAAAGAAGAACTGCATTTAGATGTTCAAGAGACCGACCTTACCATCGAAGATGTGTTACAGGCGGATGAAGTCTTTTGTACGGGCACCGCTGTGGTTGTGACTCCCATTGGAAAGATCACTTTCGGGGAAAAGACTTACACTATCCAGTCTGGTGAAATTGGTCCAATGACGGCTAAACTGAGAGACATGCTCATTGGCATTCAGCGCGAACGGCGTGACGATCCTTTTGGGTGGGTTTATCCCCTTTCTTGATAATGGAGCGACATTTCTCGTAAACTGTTCTGTTGATTGGCAAATCGGGGATGAATGAAATAGTAAAACCTGTCCAACGGAGAGTTTCGTAAGGGTATGCACCCTCGTCGTGTCGCCCGTGAGACCGTGCTTAAAGCATTGTACGCGTACCATATCACTAACGATGGAACGGAAAAGATTCTACAGGATAGCACCCGTTGGGGAAATCTTGATCCTGAGACCACCGACTACGTCCGGAAGCTATTCACAACAACTGTCGAAAACCGGGACTGGACCGAAAAACTAATTAAAAAGTACCTGGAAAATTGGGATT
>CAZBEL010000372.1:0-1943 GCA_964490885.1 uncultured bacterium | reverse complement strand
AAGATTCTTTACAGTAGCGTATTTCTTACCCGGACGAATAGCCCCGCTTTTCTTAGACGTCCGCCTGGAACCCTTACCGACATCAGGATCGTACCTAATCCCTACAACCTAAAGACGCTTCAATACGGGGAGCCTGGTAAAGACCGCATCATGTTCCTAAATATTCCTCCCAAGTGCACCATTCGAATTTTTACAGAACGTGGCGACTTAATTAAAACCATTGAACATACCGACGGCAGTGGAGATGAGGCTTGGAATTCGGTAACCTCTTCCCGGCAAGTGGTGGTGAGCGGATTGTACATTGCCCATTTTGAAACCCCCGATGGACAGAGCGCCATACGGAAATTCGTAATTATTAGGTAGCGCAGCAGCCTATGAAACACCTCAGTTTAATTCTACCAATTCTTGCCCTAATATGGTTAGGGTGCGAAGACCTTTTGAAAGATTATCAGGAAGAGACTTTTACCGTCGATGAATTTGACCATAACGCCTGTGTCCTATTAGAAACTGATTCGTTGGCCGTGAGCCGGAACATGTCTATACTTGCGGATACGAGTTTCTCGTCAACGGCTGAAATCATCGCTTATTTGTCCCAAGATACATTGCTCGTACTTACCCCCAGCAATACTAATACCTGGGATATTCGTGTCGGTGCCGATACAGCCTATGCCGTGGTGACAATAGCAGGCTCACCTACAACTACCGTGTTTTTCACTGATGTCAGTGTCGATTTGGCTCTGACTTCCACTGAAAATGAGACCATTACACCAGTAAGTGCTACTATTAGTATGGAAACCATTGCCGACTGTTCATTAATCCGCAACCGGGAAGCTTACAGTTTATCGGCAGGTGATTATCTCTTAACAGTTTCTGGGGAAGATATTAACTCTGTTCTCATGGTGATTATGAATGAATAAAAAGTTACCACACATTTCCTGGCTTTGGGCTACCGTCTTATTAGTAGGGATGGCGCAAATTGGGTTGGCGGCCAACAAGAAATTAGCTCAAACGGGATTCCAGTTTTTAAGTGTTACTTCTGATGCCCGTGCCGGTGCCATGGGAGAGGCCATGACCACTGTTCCCACCTACTCCAGTGCTCTCTTCTTCAATCCTGCCGGGATGGCGCGTTTACCCCAGTTTGGCGATTTCTCTTTTAGCCAGAATCAGTGGATAGCCGATATTAATTACAACACTTTTGGCCTTGCTCTTCGTCCAGCAGGGGGTAAGTACGGTGTTTTTGGCTTTAGTTTGCTCAGTGTTGATTACGGTGAATTACAGGGAACCATGGTTTGGGATAATGCCCAGGGTTTCCTGGATACAGAACTTTTTTATCCTTCAGCCCTGGCCATTGGGTTTGGGTATGCCAAGGCCCTGTCCGATAAATTTTCTGTGGGCGGACAGGTGAAATCTGCCCGTCAGTACTTGGGAAGGAATGTGGTTCCGGTTACGGATTCCACTAGTGAGGTAAGTAAAAATGTCGCCCAGGCAGTCGCTTTCGACTTTGGGACCATTTACCGGACAGGCTGGAAAAGCTTCACTTTCGGAATGTCCGTACGCAACTTCTCCAATGAGATAAAATACCAGTCTGAAGGGTTTCAATTACCACTCACTTTCCGGATTGGGGCCTCCATGGATCTACTCGATTTCTTAGAAAATCGTTCATCGTCACACACACTGCTCCTTTCCATTGATGCACTACACCCCCGATCCTATGCCGAGCGCCTAAACCTTGGCCTGGAATATACCCTGCGAGATTTCCTTTCTCTCCGTACAGGGTATCTCTTTAATTATGATGAACGGGGAATGACCGCTGGCTTTGGCGTCCACAAGAGTATTGCAGGACTCTACTTGGGGATTGATTATGCCTATACCCCGTTTGGTCTTTTTGATTCGGTGCAACGTTTAACAGTGCAAATGAGATTCTAACGGTGGGAGCGCGAATC
>CAZBEL010000371.1:0-1954 GCA_964490885.1 uncultured bacterium | reverse complement strand
ATCACGAGGGTGATATTTACTGGTGCACTGCTGACATCGGCTGGATCACAGGGCATTCCTATATTGTCTACGGTCCTTTAGCTAACCGAGCCATTACCATCATGTTTGAAGGGGTCCCTAATTATCCTGACTATGGTCGGTTTTGGGATATTGTGGACAAACATAAAGTCAATATTTTCTACACGGCCCCAACTGCCTTACGGGCACTCATGAAGGAAGGCAACCAATGGGTTCGCAGCCACGATTTATCGACCCTGAGAATTTTGGGTACGGTAGGAGAGCCGATCAAGGAACCCGAGTGGCTCTGGTACTACCATGAAATTGGGAAGGGACGGTGTCCCATTGTGGATACATGGTGGCAAACAGAAACGGGAGGGATTCTTTTAACACCTCTTCCTGGCGCGACCCCGCTGAAACCCGGGTCGGCCACCCTACCTTTTTTTGGGATTCAACCCGTTCTATTAGCGGAAGATGGGAGTGAAATCGAAGGAAATAATGTCTCCGGTTTATTGGCGATAAAAATGGCCTGGCCGGGGATCATGCGCACCGTTTATGGAGATCATGAGCGTTTTCGTCAGACCTACTTTGCCACTTATCCTGGCTATTATCTAACCGGTGATGGTGCCCGTCGAGATGAGGATGGCTATTACTGGATTACAGGTCGGGTGGATGATGTGCTTAACGTTTCTGGCCATCGCATTGGTACTGCCGAGGTAGAAGGAGCCATCGGGAAGGCTAAAGGGGTGGCCGAAGCTGCCGTCGTGGGATATCCCCACGATATTAAAGGTCAGGGTATTTATGCTTTCGTAACCCTTATGACAGGTGTTACTCAGAACGATGGTGTTGTTAGGGATATCCTTACGAACGTTACCAAAGAAATCGGCCCGCACGCGAAACCGGATAAGATCCAATTCACGTCTGCTCTACCAAAAACGCGGTCTGGGAAGATCATGCGCCGAATCTTGCGCAAAATTGCCGAAGGGGATATCAATCATTTAGGGGACATTTCTACCTTAGCAGATCCCACAATTGTAGAAAGTTTAGTTAAAGGACGCGTGTAAGTCGGAAGGCTCTGAAAAGGGGGAATTCATAGACCTACTAACACCGAAATCCATTTCAGGAATAACTTATTTTACTTTAATTTAGATCTCAATATTCGAGTGCATGCATACTCAATTTTTCAGTAAATAGAAGGAAGACTATGGCTTACTTGAAAGAAGTATTATCCACAACACAAGATTGGCAGGAGTTAACGACTGACCTGTTTGCCGTAGGGGTGACGGAAGAGAATACCCTCACGGTCACCGGACAAGCGGTCGATGAATATCTCAATCATCAGATATCCGATGCCATTAAGTTGGGTGACATTAAGGGTAAGCTAGGAGAGACAGTCCTTTTTTATAAAGGGCAAAAACGTTTCTTAGTTGTTGGACTTGGCAAGCAGGACGCGTTGGATTTAGAAACTTTGCGTAAAGCGGGCGGAACCGTTGCGAAAATAGCTATTGAGAAGAAATGTAAACACATAGCCTTAGAGGTCTTCGACGGACGGGTGGATGCAGCCGCCAGCCAGGCTTTGGTAGAAGGGTTGATATTAGGTAGTTACCAGTTTTTAGAGTATAAGACCCAATCCGAAGATCTTTTTGAGGTTGAGTCGGCTGAGATTGTTCAGGGTTCGGAAGAAGGGATTGAGAAGGGACGACTGTTTGCCGAAGCAGTATGCTATGCCCGGGACCTGGAAAACCATCCCGGAAATGTGACTACACCCTCTAAATTGGCCGAGGAAGCCCGAAAGATTGGTGCCGAAGGAAATATGAAGGTCACTGTTTTTGACCGGGAGACCTTTACTAAAATGGGGATGGGGGCCCTGGCCGGTGTGGCCCAGGGGTCTGGTGAACCACCCCAATTTATTATCATGGAGTATAACGGCGGTTCCTCTGATGAGAAACCGGTCGTC
>CAZBEL010000370.1:0-1956 GCA_964490885.1 uncultured bacterium | reverse complement strand
TCGGTGGAAATTGTACGAGACCTATAAAAAACGGCTGCGGGCGCTCTTCGATCCCTCATTTACTCATCCGGCACAGTTTGCCTGGCGAACAGCTTATAGTGTAAGTGTACCCTCCATCGACGAGCAGCACCAAAAACTCTTTGAAATGACCTACGACCTTCACATGGCCATTGAGTCTGGTACCTCCGAGAAAGCGTTAGAGTCCCTAAATTTTCTTTTAGACTATACCCGTTATCACTTTGAAACCGAGGAAAAACTTTTGGAGCAATACCATTACCCGGAATTAGAGCTACATCGAATTGAACATGAAAGTTTGCTAGAGGAGGTCCTAACGTTACAGGAACGCGCTCATAAAGGGGAAACTGCCATGAGTCAAGAGGTTATTAAATTTATCCTAAACTGGATTGTAAACCACATCCTCACTGAAGACCGCCGCTATTCTGTATTCCTCTCCAAACATATAGAAAAAGAATAACTTACCCTCCCCACGTTTTTCAAATTAAGAAGGATTTAATAGCGTTTGGATAGCCAGCAGTAAGTCGCTCCTTCGAAGGGGTTTGGCTAAATAATCGTGACACCCAGCCTCCAGGCACTTACGACGATCGGATTCGTAGGCGTGAGCCGTAGCGGCAATGACCGGAATCTCTCGCCAACGCTTGGTTTTCCGCATCCATCGCACTAGGTCCAGACCGTCTTCATTTCCTACCAAGGAGAGGTCCACTAACACCAAATCCACCGTCTTTGATTTTAACAACTCTCGGGCACCCGCTACTGAAATAGCGAAGGAGACTTCGTAACCCGCGCGTAGATAAAACTGGAGTAATTTTTGTGAATTCACATCATCTTCTACCACTAGGATATGAGGTTTATGAGCCTTCTCTTCAGGCTGGAGCACCTCTTCTACCTGATGGATTTCAGGCTTCGGTTCGATTTTCTTTCTCTCGGGCGGTATCACTGCCTTAAACCACAACGTAAAGGTGGTTCCCTTTTCCGGTTCACTTTCCACTTTTACCTGAACCCCGTTCAAATCTAGGTACTGCTTCGTAATGGCCAAACCCAGTCCGATCCCCTGGTATCGTTTGGTGTATCCTTCGCTTTCCTGGGTAAAGATTTCAAACATACGCTTCATGTATTCTTTACTCATGCCGATACCGGTATCTTTTATCGTTAGTTGGTGTCTTTTATCCACGCTAACGAGACGGAGTTCTATATAACCTTCATCTGTATATTTAATGGCATTCTCTACCAAGTTTGACAGGGCCTGGGTAATGCAATATTCATCCACGTGTGCATAAGCTGCTTTCCCTTCCTGGCTCATCTTTATCTCTAATCCTTTTTCCCGTGCAGGAGCTTCTAATTCCCTCACCACCTGGGTAATCAGGTTCCATAAATCCAGTGTCTGGGGATGAATTCGTGTGGTACCCGCCTCAGCCTGGGAAATTTCGAGAATCTCATGCACCGTACGGAGTAGGCGTTGACCACTCTGCTGTACCGCTTCAAAGAAACTTTGTTGTTCGGGAGTCACCAAGTCTTTCACACTCTGGGCAATGAGATCGGTAAAACCTATAATTGCATTGAGGGGGGTCCGAATTTCGTGGGAGACGTTGGCTAAAAACAGCGTCTTCACCCGTTCTCCTTCCTGAGCTTTTTCTAAGGCTACCTCCAAAGCCTTTCGGGCCTGGTTCCATTCGGTGATATCGCGAATAATGCCCTGGTACCCCACGACCTCTCCAGCTTCATTTTTCCACTCAGACGCAGTAATAAGACAATCCAAAACCGTCCCATCCGCGGTTCTTAGTTGCACCTCAAAGTCCTCCACATAACCCGTACGCGAAATGGATTCGCGGAAACGATTCCGATCATTAGGATTTTTGTATAACTTCTGAACGGGAAGATTCAAAATCTCCTCTCGGGAGTACCCGAATAGTTTCACGCCTGCTTTGTTGATATCCATAA
>CAZBEL010000369.1:0-1960 GCA_964490885.1 uncultured bacterium | reverse complement strand
GTAACGTACCAAAAGGTAACTCTCGCGTATGCCTTAAACTAATGAGGTGAATGATCAGCGGTAAACTGGCAGCAACCAGTCCCCAAAGGAAAGTGGGTGCTAAAAAAGTCATAGCAACCAAAAGTTGATAAGCACCATGACGACTCCAGCAATAATGGGGATGCGCAGGTTATCGTCTATAGGGACGGGCAGTAGTTCGACCACCATGGCCCCTACCGCTCCTGGGAAGGAAACTACCCATGGAATCCGGGGGAACAACAAGGCCACCAACATGCAGATCACCGTTCCCCCTACAAAACCCTCCCAAGATTTGCTTCCTATGGCGGTTTTTCCGAATCGCATGCCCACCAAAGCCGCGGCCGTGTCCCCCAGGGATAAAAACAATAGACTCAAAACGGCAATCTCTTTGGGAAACAAGAAAATTGTTAACCAGGAACCGATAAAAACCCAGGAGGCACCCGTTAACCGCCCTTGCAGTTCATGTTGCCGGAGTAGGGGATTAAAATAACGATCAAAAATAATGGCAATCCAATGAACCTTTCTCCTTCCCAGATCCCCAAACAAAACGATGACGGTTAATATTCCTAAATAGAGAAGCATTGTATCACGGTCAGGAAATACAAAAAGATAGGCCAGGGGAATAAGACTATTGGCAACATGGATGAACTTGCGTAAGTATTCGCTTCGGGGAATCACTCAAGGTTCGTCCGTTAGACGATTGAAAATATCCTGCATATCCAAGACGCTCACTACTAAGTCGATGGGTAGGGACCTATCCAATACTGTCCCTTCCGTAAGGGATTGATCTAAAACGGTGTATGGGATTAAATCTTCGTCTTGGTGGTAGGAAATCTTACCCACTTTCAAACGCGCCTTTTCGATGAGTTCCGTAGCGTTTTTTAAACTGAGTCCAATGACGTTGGGAACCTGGTAAAAATCGGGGGGCAAGCCCTTGCTTAGGGTGATTTGAATCCCCATTCCCTTCCGGAGATGGTCTCCCGCTTTAGGATATTGCCAGGCGATGGTTCCTTCGGGATATTCAGGATTGAATTCTGTGTACACCGTATCGATTAATAGACCTAACTGATGGAGAACCAGTTCGGCATTCCTTAGGGATTGGCCAATGAGGTTAGGAACCACGCGCATTTTTTCTGGCTGGGCAATTTTCAAATGCACCGTACGGCCCGGTTTCACTAAAGTGTTGGGTTTGGGATACTGGTCCACCACCGTTCCTGCAGGTTTGTCGCTATTGTATAGGGTATCGGAAATCAAACCTTGAAATCCTTCAGATTCTAAGCGAGCCAAGGCCAGGTTATAATCACGGCCGCGGACATCTAACAGGTAGCGGCTCTGATGTTGGCGTGTATAAACAGGCATGATGACGTAGTCCAGAACGACCAAACCCAAGGCACCTAAGAGAACGATGGTGAGCAGATAATAACCTACTGTTCTCATGAGCGAGCAAACAAGCGAACGGCAAACATTCCGTCGATGCCATGGCGTGGAGGCCAGGTCATCAACGCTCCGGAGTCATCGGTCAAGTCGGGTGGAACATAATTCACGGCAGAATCTACTTCAAAACGGTCGTTTAAGTTATTGAAGGTTTCTACCACTTGCCAATTTTCTTCGGGTTCCAAGGAACAGGTGCTGTATACCAGGCGGCCACCGGGTTTTACAAAAGTTTGCATATGGGTCAGTAATTTAAGCTGGAAGCGGGCCATTTCCTCTATTTCATCCGGTTGGCGTCGCCAGCGGGCATCAGGCCTACGACCAAAAACACCCGTCCCGGTGCAGGGAGCATCAATGAGTACGGCATCAGCCAGAGGAAAGGAATCCTGGGTGGCATCTTTGCAGGACCATTCCACAGAGGTATGACAGTGGCGTTGTAAGTCATTTTGGGCCGCTTTTACACGTCTGGGATTCACGTCCGATGCTAAAACCCGTCCCCGATCGTGGATAA
>CAZBEL010000368.1:0-1964 GCA_964490885.1 uncultured bacterium | reverse complement strand
CACAGTCACATCTGGCCACTATCCGTGCTGATTCCAACTTCATTGCCGTTTTACAGGAAGAACCCACTTTTCGCGTAGAAACAGTATCGTATTATGACTCTTATATGCCCGATTCTTCCATGTTTTTCTGTCCGCTCACTAAACAACCCTACATAATTACTATTAGTGAAGATCAATCCAGTTTAAAGGTAGCCAGTCCCATCACTCAACCTTATATAGAAGGTCGTTACCTGCTCTTTTCTTTTCGAGCTGAGAACCATGGTTTTATAAACGATGGGGTTCGCAGCTGGGAGCAGTAACGCATCTTCTGTGATCCTTTTATCCCTTTCTGAATCTCACCTCACTTGTGCCCACTGGTCCCCCACCGGGGAACGTCCATTACTGACAGGTATTACCCGGGAATCCTTCTCCCAACCCCTTACTGAAGTTTTTTACTCCGAGAGCGAATTCACCTCGCTCATCAATACCAGCCTGCACAAAGTTCTGGAGGTCATCCCCTTCGAGGGGAACCAGGTTCAAGTGGTCGTGCCCAATTCCTTTGTGGCATACGATTTTCAAGATCAGATAGCGGACCTCGGTCTCGCAGATACCTGGGATTATATTGAATGGCAGCACTCCCAGCGCTGGAGAACGTTAGCTGAAAAACGACAGTTGTTCGGTTGGCTAACCGGTAAATCCAACGCCATTCAGTACCTTTCGTGTCCTGCTGTAATTACCACTGTGTTAAAACTCACTATTGCCGAGCAGGGTGGCCGCCCAGTTTGGATGGGGACGGAAGGCAGTGTGTTTCAAGCATATTTAGAACATGGTTATAACGCAGTTGTATTCGCCCGGGGAAATACATATGAATTGTATCGTGCAACCAACACAGGATTTACCTTTTGTATCCTTCGTTTTAGTCAGGGAGATCTACGGGTTGTATCAGGTGTTGGTGATTTAGATTGGGTAAAAAACTTTCTCCAGAATCCCGAGGCTAATTCACCCAATACGCGGGAGCTTCCTTTACTGATCATCGATCCTCTTTCAGAACGCCGGCAGCAACATTGGAATTCATTCAATGTTCATTATTTCCAGACCCTCGAAAGAGTTAATACTGAGGAAGTCACCATACCCGAAACGATCGATCAACGAACGTTAAACATCATCACAGCAGTGATTGAGACTTCCCCAGAGGAACAAACTATCAACATGTTTGGTGCGGTAGGCTTGCAGGAGAAAAAAGAACCGATTCGTAAGCCAACTAAACCACAGGTTAAACCCAAGAAGAAAAAAACGAAGAAAGAAGAGGTACCGCAAAAAGAGCACCGTCAAACCGCCCTTCAAATTTTAACCGCCATCGTTTTTATAGGTGCTATCATTTTTACCATCTACCTTAAAACCAAGTCTACTGAGGAGCTCACGCCTCCACCTTCAACACTACCACTTCCAATGAGTGTTACAACCGATACCTTGGTTCCTCCTGAACCTGAAAAAGATTCAGTTGGAGCGGTGGAAACCCTACCGACGACCAAGGATTTACCGTACACTTCTAAGCTCCTGTCTTTACGGGACCTTTCTTATTCAATCACTTCTGCGGTGCAGCATCTTTTCACTAACATTAATCTTCAGTCCGTCACCTTTTTATCCATCAGTGATCAGAATCTACACGTTGAGATAACAGGTGCGGATACTATGGGGTTGGATACCACCGGTATTGGATATCCTTTTCGCCATGTGATGAAGACCATTTCCTGTTGTGGTGGGGCTTTACATAGTTATGATTTGGCGATAACCTCACGAACGGAATCTTTTACCGACTCCATCTGGGCCATGACCGCGATTATATCCACCCTGAATACATCTTTCCCGGACCTAGGGATTGAGCAACGGGAACCTCGGACAGTAGGACAGTGGAAGCAGTTTCCCCTTATACTTCGGCTAAAAGGTTATTCTGACCTACTCCCGTTATTAGAAACCTTGCGTAC
>CAZBEL010000367.1:0-1982 GCA_964490885.1 uncultured bacterium | reverse complement strand
GATCCCCAGGATATGCGCAACATGGGGGGCTTTAAACCAAAAATGCCCATCACTTATTGGACCATGATGATTAGCGCCCTGGCCATTTCTGGAATCCCCTTCTTTTCCGGCTTCCTTTCCAAGGATGCTATCCTGGCCGGTAGCCTCGCCTTTGCCAGTCATCAACCCCAGCATTTCCTCCTGCCAGTTTTCGGTTTTGGGGCTGCCATTATCACTGCTTTTTACATGTTCCGGCTTCTCTACCTCACCTTTCATAATAAACCCGTGCGGGAAGATGTGTATGAGGATATCCACGAATCTCCCGAAGCCATGACGACCCCGCTGATCATATTAAGCATCCTCTGTCTGTTTGTGTTTTACACTTTACCGTATTTCAATCCCTTTTCCGATAATGGTTGGTTCAAGGATTTGGTTGTAGCGAAGGATTCCTTGGTCATGGGCAATCCCACCGCATTAGAGATAGAAGAGGGGGTACACCACGCCCATCTACCTACCATTATCCTCTCTATTCTACTAGCGACTTTCGGGATTTTCCTCTCCTGGCTCATGTATTTGAAGAAGAAACTCTCCGCCGACCAATGGGCTCAACGGCTACCCTTACTTTACCAACTATCCTACCATAAATATTATTTTGATGAAAATTACAATCGGTTCATCTACCAACCTTTTTTACGTCTGGCTGACCGGATCGGTTTTCTGGACTGGGACCTCTACGACAAATATTTCATCAACGGTTTTGGACGGGTCACGACGTGGTTCTCCTTCCTGAGCGGACGCCTAGACTACGATGGTCTTGATCAGGGGTTGGTGGATGGCGTCGGACGGAATGCCAGTCGCTTAGGGAGCGTCTTAAAAACCATTCAAACAGGTCGTTTACAGAATTACCTGTTGTTTGCCCTCTTAGGGGTAGTGATCATCATTCTGATACAGGCCTTTTAGCCGGTATGATCGGGAAAACATTTATAAAGGAATAGAGAATGGAAACGCACATTCTGAGTTGGTTGATTTGGTTACCCTTGATCGGGATGCTTGTGGTGAGCTTCATCCCCCGGGAAAAAACTGATGTCATTAAAGTAGTAGCCGCTGTGGCCACGGGAATTCAGCTCTTTGCAGCGATTATACTCTGGATGCGATTTGATGCCTCCGTGGGCACCTTCCAGTTTGTAGAACAAGCTGAATGGATTCCCTCTTTTAACATCTCCTACTTCCTGGGTGTGGATGGTCTGAGCCTACCCATGGTCGCCCTCACGGCCCTTTTGTCCTTTTTAGGGGTATTCGTAAGCTGGAAAATCGATCGTGGCGTAAAGGGCTTTTTTGCTCTGTTCCTGCTTCTCGATACGGGGATTGTGGGTGTCTTCCTTTCGTTGGATTTCTTCTTATTCTATGTATTCTGGGAAGTGATGTTGCTCCCCATGTACTTCCTCATCGGCATGTGGGGTGGCCCTCAGCGCGAATATGCTGCTATTAAATTCTTCCTATTCACGTTAGTGGGCTCAGTTCTCATGCTAGTGGCCATCTTGGCACTGTATTTCACCTGCGGACATACGTTTAACATGTTGGACCTCATGGAAACGGCTCCCACCGTGCTAAATGGCGTCATGTGGTGGGGGATGAGCGCCATTAAAGTGATCTGGATTTTACTATTCATTGGGTTTGCCATTAAGGTTCCCATTTTCCCCTTCCATACGTGGTTGCCTCTGGCCCATGTGGAAGCACCCACGGCCATCTCCGTCATCCTTGCTGGAATACTTTTGAAAATGGGCGTTTACGGTCTCCTGCGGATTAATTACACAATGTTACCTTCGGCAGTGTGGTGGTTCGCCGGTGCCCTGGCTGTGCTAGGTTTGATCAATGTGATTTGGGGTGCCCTGTGTGCCATGGCCCAGAAGGATTTGAAGAAATTGGTGGCCTATTCAAGTATCAATCACATGGGGTATTTGCTTTTGGGTATGTCGGCAGTCATTGCGGCAGGGGCTGCAAAT
>CAZBEL010000366.1:0-1991 GCA_964490885.1 uncultured bacterium | reverse complement strand
GAAGGCGTTCCAGCATTCCCCTGATAGCGGCCAGGCGTGCATAGACAGATTGGTCTTCCTCGGTAAGTTCCTCAGTAATCTGTTGCAGGGTAGCGAAAAGTTCATCCAGATGAGATAGTTTTTTATACTCCTCCATTAAACGGTGATCCTCTTCCGGCTGCGGATTCACACTGTCGATCTCGGCAATCTGGTACTGTAGGAGAGCCTGGCGGTCCTGGGCTTGTTCCAGGCGTGTGCGATCTTCAATAAGTTTTTTCTTAGCCCGTTCCAGGGATTGGTAAATCTCTTTCAGTTCCTCCACTTTTTCGCTTCCACGAGCAAAACGGTCCAGGAAGTCGATATGCGTTTTCGGGTCCATGATGTACTGTTGTTCGTGTTGCCCGTGGAAATCGGCCAAAGAGTAAACCTTTTGGCGGTAGAGACTTTCCTTTTTTGGCGCATCGTCGATGAACGAACGAACCCGCCCATTTGCTTTAATGATTCTACGATAATAACGCTTTTGGGCTACAATTTCTAACACCGCCTGATCTTGTTGGCTACGTACATCGGTGGCAGTAGGCTTTGCACCTAAAACGATGCTCATAGCTTTTACCAGAATGGATTTACCACTACCTGTCTCACCGGTGATAACGGTCAACCCAGGGAAGAAGTCCACCTCTAGGGAATCGAGGATAGCGAAGTCTTTGATGCTTAAATGCTCGATCATGTGAATTGTTTTTGGAGATAGGCCGTTGTAAGGAATCCAACCCACAAACCGACCCAGTCGGCCAACATATCCCAACCGCTGGGGAAACGACCAGGTGTCAGGCTTTGCCACAACTCATCTAGACCACCGAAGAACATCCCGCCTAGAACGGCCCCTGCGATCCAGACCAGGGAATAACGCGGGATACTTTTAATGACTAATACTCCCAGGACTGCGTATTCGAAGAAATGTAACACCTTATCGAAGGTAAAAATAGTAAGTTTAGGAAGAGAATGTCCCGGGATGCTGGAAACAGAGAGAATAAGAAGCAAGTAGGCTCCCAATAGAGCACGAAAGGTGGTTTTAGTCATAGGGTTGTAGTATGGTAGGCAGGGCGTTTAGTAGATCAGATGCTAACAGTCCCCGCTGGCTTTGGGAGGCAGCCACTACATCGGCTGCTTTCCCGTGTAAATAAACAGCCACCTGTGCTGCTTTGAAAGGGTCTATTCCTTGGGCAAGGAAGGTGGCAATCATCCCGGTGAGAACATCCCCTGTCCCGCCTGTAGCTAACCCCGGGTTTCCGGTGGGATTTACCACCGCTGCATTTTGATAACACGTTACTGTGGGAGCGTCTTTTAGTACCAGGACGCCAGGGAACTGGTCCATGAAAGAGGCGACGGCTTGTGGAAATTCGTCGCGAAGTTCCGCCATGAGCACCCCGGTTAATGTACACCATTCACCCCAGTGAGGGGTAATGATAAAGGGGCAATTCAAGGCAGAGAAATCCAGATGATTGCGGTGAAAAGCCCGTAGCCCGTCAGCATCAATGACGGTTGGTTTGTCCAGGGTAGGGAGGAAGTGTTCAAGGAATGCTTGGGTCTCTGGGTGGGCTCCCAGGCCTGGACCGATGGCCACAGCATCGCACCAGTCTAATTTGGCTTGCAGGTCATTGATACTTGAGGTACAGAAGTAACCTTTCCCTTCATCAGCACATGGTTGTGTAATCCCCTCTAGGATGGTCGTTTCGTAGATGGAATGTAGGGAAGCGGGAGCACAGGTCACTACCAGCCCGGCACCACTGCGTAAGGCACCGTATGTGGATAAAATGGCTGCTCCCGTCATCCCCCTCGAACCGGCGATGATGAGAACTTTACCCTGACGGTGTTTGTATGTGTCAATTGAAAGGGGAGATAGGGATTGTTTTACCTGCCCGTCAGAAAATAGACGCCATTTCAATCCTGGGATTAGGATCTCTTTCGGAAAACCGATTTCAACAGCAGAGTTTTATGATTTATATAAAGAAAAC
>CAZBEL010000365.1:0-2004 GCA_964490885.1 uncultured bacterium | reverse complement strand
GTCCCGGTTTGCGTTTAAATTACACTCCTTTCATGCAACGCATCTGGGCCCATATTCATCTTTTACGCCCCTTGAACCTATTCATCGGGGCCCTGACGGTATTAGTCTGTGCCAGTATCCTGGGTACCCTCAATCAAGTGCAGGCTTTACTGTTGACCATTGGCGTAGTAGTATGCTATAATGCTGCCGCGAACGCTATTAATGATTATTTTGATTATGAGATTGACCGTTTTAATCGTCCTGACCGACCCCTGATCACCGGCCTTGTGCACCGCCGGTCGGCCTTACTCCTAGCTGGGATACTTTTTGTATTAGGAAGTCTGTTGGTCTGGGGCTTACCTCCCCTGGCCAAGGGAATCGCCCTGGCCGCCGCCCTGCCCCTCATGCTTTTTTACAGTCCCTTTTTAAAAGGTCTACCCCTCGTAGGGAATGTAGTCGTAGCCGCCATTTTGGGCTTGGTGTTCCTTTTTTCCGGTGCAAGTTTTGGTAATGTAGGCCCCATGATTGTTCCCGCTCTTCTGGCCTTTGGGCTCACCTTGGTACGAGAGCTGGTGAAGGATATCGCCGATATGGAAGGTGATCGAAAGGTGCATCTCCGTACCTTCCCCCTTAGCGCTGGACTTACCACCGCTGTTAGAGTTACCCTTGTGTTTTCTTTCCTCATAGGAGTGGGCGCCCTGTGGCCGTATTTAACCGGTTACTACGGAGCCTATTATTTTGTTGTCCTTATTTTTGGGGTAGAACTTCCCCTGGTGTATGCGGCCTTTAGCCTGTGGCATAAGCCAGGGTCGGACGCCGCACGCACCGCCGCCGCCCTCCTCAAAGTGGCTACCTTAGCCGGTGTCGTGGCTGTCTTTCTTGGTTGACAAATAATTACTTTATGTGATTGACAATAAGTTGACAATAGATTATTTTTATGACGATTAATGCTAATAAGATGGACGCGAAACAGAAAATATTGACCTATCTGGAAAAACGCAGACATGCTACCAGTAAGGAATTGGTTGCCTTCCTGAGGATTTCGCGACAGGCAGTTAATAAACATATTCAACAGTTGATCTTGGAGGGAAGAATTGAGAAACAAGGTGTTACCAAGGGCGCTGTGTATATTTTGACGGAGAAGAAACCGTTATTAGATCTTCGGTATCAAAAGAGATTACGCCTCCAGGAAATCGAAGAAGATCGCGTCCTCGAGAGCCTAGTTTTGACTTTGGCACTTAAAAAACGATTAAATACACCGGCATACGATAGTTTTAGTTATGCTTTAACGGAAATGTTGAACAATGCCATTGAGCATTCCCAATCCGAGTGGTGCCAGTTGTTAGTAAATCTGAATCAGTATAACATTACTTTTGTAGTGCGTGATTTCGGGATCGGACTATACTATTCTTTGGTTTCCAAGCTAGGCTTACCAGATGAAGTAACAGCATTAAGGGAATTGGTAAAGGGGAAAGTTACCACCCAAAAAGACCGCCACACTGGTGAGGGTATATTTTTTACTTCCAAGTGTGCTGATGTCATCTCCTTTAGTTCCCACCGCCTTCTGTTAACCTTCGACAATTTAGAGCATGATGTTGTGGTTAAAGAAATCCGTTTTAAAAAAGGAACAGAAGTGAAGTTCAGTATTAAACGTAATTCGCGGCGTCAATTAAGAAACATACTCCAGCAGTACGCTCCGGAAGAATTTGATTATCGTTTCCAACGGACGCGCGTCATGGTTAAGCTTTATCAAAGTACTTATCTTTCGCGTTCTGAAGCACGTCGATTGTTAACCGGCCTGGAACGGTTTAAGGAAGTAATACTCGATTTCTCTCAGGTGAAATCATTGGGCCAGAGCTTTGCTGACGAAATCTTTCGCGTCTATCAGCGTCGCCATCCACAGGTTCATTTCAAGGTGGAGAATGCCGCTCCCGCCATACGTATGATTATTGACCACGTGGTTGACAAATAATCGCTTTGTGTGATTGACAATAAGTTGACAATCACGTCGGATAAGAGTATATG
>CAZBEL010000364.1:0-2011 GCA_964490885.1 uncultured bacterium | reverse complement strand
CTCTGGGAAGGCCGTGCTCATGTCAATTCCCTGGCATGAAGGAGTGGGGACAACCAGCGACTTGACTTACGGTGCCTTTTTAGAAGGGAATGGTTCTGCGGGGAAATTCATCCGCTATTTATTAGAGGAAGAATTCTAACATGCGCGTTTTAGCCACGTGGTTCATCTGGGGTTCCCTTTTCCTATGGGCTCAGGGGAAAGGAGCTTTCGAAGGATTAATCACCGATAGTAAAAGCGGTGAACCACTGGCCGGCGTAAATGTCATTGTGAAAGGTACTTACTACGGAGCCGCCACTGGCTTGGATGGAAGGTATCGTATCCCTAATGTTACTCCAGGTACCTATGATCTTGAGGCCTCCATCATCGGATACAAAGTCGTGCTTCAAACTGGAATCAGGGTGCGACCGAACCAGATTACCCGCCTGAACTTTTCCATGGAAGAAACCGTCCTCACCCTGGGGGAAGAAGTCGTCGTGGTAGGTGCTAAACCACTCTTTGACGTGGATGAGACGGCCTCCGTCTCGGCCCGCCTTACCATCTCTGATATTGCCAATAAAGTCGTAAACAGCATGGAAGATATCATCTCTGAGCAAGCGGGAGTTTCTACACAGGACAATGAGATCCATATCCGTGGGGGCCGAATTGATGAAAGCCTGACCCTGGTAGATGGTATCTCCATCAAGGACCCTTTAACTGGCTACTCCGCCAATTTATACTTGAATGCGGAATCCATCGAAGAATTGTACATCGTTACGGGAGGCTTCAATGCCGAGTACGGTCAGGCCATGTCCGGGATTGTGAATATTAAGTTGAAAGAAGGCGGAGATCATTTCGAGGGGGCCATTAAATATTCCAGCGATAATTGGGGTGCCAGTCAAGACATTCTCAATAACTACAATTCCGATCAGGTGGAATTCAATCTCGGTGGTCCGGAACCATTCTTAGAGCGATTATTACCGGCTTTTGGTCTGGATATTCCGGGGAAGATCTCATTTTACATTAACGGCTACGGCCGGTTGTACGACGGAAACCTTCCCACGGCCTCGCGCTTATACCCACACCGCAACTGGCGACCCCCCTTCGGCATGTCTGAGACCCAAGCCGACAACCTCATGAAAAAATTAGCGGTCAGGGAGAATAACGACTGGCACATTCTCTATAAATTGAACTGGGACATCTCCCCGAAAAAGAAACTGAGTGGATCCTTTGACCTCTCCATGAACATTAACCAGGGTTATTACATGCCCCGGGCGTTCTCCCATACATACTACCCCTACCGCTACCAGAAAATATTAGACAATTACAATACCATCACCAGGGAAACGCGCCTTACCAATCTCAGTTGGACGCACACTTTGAGTACAAGGTCGTTTTATGAAATCACTGTGGGCAGGTTTCTAACTCTGGAACACAGTGCCGTGCAGGACTTGACATGGAGTGAGTATAAAGAACGCCTTGATTTAGAACCTGTGAACTATGCCATGTCAACTCAGGATCGTGATGGCAATATTTACATCACGTTCGGAGATCAGTTTTACGATACCGGGTTTGCTCCTGAATGGTACGATCTGGCCAGCGATAACTATCGCGTGGATGTAGATTGGACCTACCGGCCGGGGCGGCGCCATAAAGTCAAGACCGGGTTCGAAAACACCTATACTGAGATGCAAGTCCTGGACATTGACGAACCGTGGACGGGCACGACCGGTTTGGGTTCTAATTTCGACAAATATCGTGCTTATACCACGTTCGGGGCCTTTTACATCCAGGATCGGATCGTCTTCGAAGGTATGACCATGAACTTAGGGATGCGATACGATTACTGGTTCCCTGGGAAATATGTCGAGGAAGCTATTGAGGACACGAATCGCATCATTATTACCGATTATGCCCGGGAGAAATTCAAACAGGAGACCTTTGGACTGTTCGGATACCGTGGGAAAGGACGCTTCAGCCCCCGCTTTGGCATCTCCCACCCGGTCACCGATAACGACGTCCTCTACTTTTATTA
>CAZBEL010000363.1:0-2017 GCA_964490885.1 uncultured bacterium | reverse complement strand
TATCTCATCCTTTAGAGGACTTGATTTTTCGGCCCAGGCCGTAGTCTTTTATCTTGCGGTAGAGGGTCCGTTCACTCATGCCCAGGGAACGGGCGGCGGCCCGACGATTGTTGTTAAAGTGCTGGAGGGTGCGCATGATGGCCTCTTTTTCCAAATCGGCTAAGTTCATGTCACCAATGGCCTCATCGCGGATGGAATATTGGGAGTGTTCGTCCACCTGTAAATGCTTAGGCAAGGGAGGTGTAGTTTCATTGGGAAACAGGGAGACCCGGGAATCCAAAGGTGCTGGTATCTGTCCGGTGACAATATCCCGGATGAGACCCACATCCTGACGAAGGAGTAATAATTGACGCAGGATGAGCTCCCGCTCGGCTTGCTCAGGAGACTGGCTGATTAGCACGGGGAGGTTCTCATTCCGCGGTGGTTGGGGCGGGCCCAACTTCCGTTCCACCATCTCCCGTGTAATGCGTGCACTTTTCTCTAACACCAGGATACTTTCCACAAAGTTCTTCAACTCCCTTACGTTCCCCGGCCAATCGTATTGTTTCATCCGGCGGATGGCCTCGGGCATGAACCCGCGGTAGGGCATGTCGTTATTCCGCGTAAACTCCAGGGCGAAGCGCTCCACCAGGAGTGAAAGATCCTCTATGCGATGGCGCAGAGCCGGCACCTGGATGGTCACCGTCTTCAACCGATAATAAAGGTCCTGGCGGAAGTTGCCTTTCTGCACTTCTGCTTCAAGATCCTTGTTGGTGGCAGCGATCACGCGCACATCCGTGTACAGAGTTCGCGAGTCACCCACACGCATGAATTCGCCACTTTCCAGGACGCGCAATAGCTTCACTTGGGTTTCTAAAGGTGTCTCCCCAATTTCGTCTAAAAATATGGTTCCCTTGTGGGCGGTCTCGAAATAGCCTTTACGATCCTCTCCGGCGCCCGTGTAGGCCCCTTTCTTGTGCCCAAAAAGCTCGCTCTCAATTATCCCCGCGGGAATGGCTCCGCAGTTTACCGTAACCATGGGTTGTTGACGCCGCGGACTGAAGCGGTGAATGGCCTTGGCTACGATCTCCTTCCCCGTTCCCGATTCACCGCAGATCAAGACCGAAATATCTACCGGGGCCACCTGGGCCACCATTTCTAAGACCTGGCGAATCGCTTCCGAATTCCCAACGATTCCCGAGACCTTCTTTAAATGATCCAGATCAATCATGTCCTCAACCTCACTGCATTAAAAAAGCGCTAGAGATGTCTAAAATTTTCATGTTAATCCAAGCCGAACCCATTACCCTTCCTCCAAGACGGACATCAAAGGCCGGTAAACCTGCCACATGCTTTGTAAAATTGTCTTCAAGTCCGAGAATTGGGGTGACCAACCTAAGATCTGGGCAGCTTGATTGGAAGCAGCGATTAAAGTATCGGGATCGCCAGGACGACGGTCCACCACCTCGTAGGGGATGGCTTCTCCCGTCACTTCCCGGGCCATGTTCACCACGTCCAAAACGCTGTAGCCCCCGCCAGTCCCCAAGTTGATCGTGAGCGTCTTCTTCTCTCGCTGGAGATATTGCAACGCCTGGACATGGGCCACAGCTAAATCATTCACATGAATATAATCGCGTACACCTGTTCCGTCAGGAGTTTCGTAATCATCTCCAAACACCTTTAACTTAGAACGCTTTCCCACGGCCACTTCCATGACCACTGGGAGTAGATTAGCAGGATTCTGTTCCAAGCCGGTGATGCGTCCCTGGGGATCGTACCCGGCAGCGTTGAAATAGCGCAGGGCGGCAAAACGCAATCCCTTGAGCTGATGATACCACTTCAGCAATTCCTCAATGGTTAACTTGGTGAAGCCGTAATAATTGATGGGATCCAGCGGATGATCCTCGTCAATGGGTAAATATTGGGGGTATCCATACACGGCTGCCGAGGAGGAAAAAACAAAGACGTCCACTCCATGTTCCACCGTGGCGTTCAACAGGTTGACGGTCCCATTGAGATTGTTTGTAGAATATTTTGC
>CAZBEL010000362.1:0-2021 GCA_964490885.1 uncultured bacterium | reverse complement strand
GTGCCTTGATGAGCCAAGGCTTGGTTCCTCCTGTAAATACAATATGTTGCTTGCACTTCGCATTGTATCAATTCGGCGTTACCAATCCTTTTTTATTTGTACTTTATGGGACAGCCGTGGGTTCGACCCCTTTGTTGTTTGATGATCTGAATCGGCGGCATCTGCATGTCTTTGTGTCTTGTATAGGTACTAAATAAAGACTATATTCAGGTCGTAATCGACAAAGGAGGATTTGCACGATGAAACTGAGTGAATCCGTCAAACCCGTCAGCTATCTGAAAAGCCATACCGCCGAAGTCTTGCGGGATGTCGCCCAAAGTCGGCGGACTATAGTGATCACGCAGCATGGCGAGGCTAAGGCGGTGCTCCAGGACATCGCCAGTTACGAACAGACCCAGGAATCGTTGGCGCTGTTGAAGATGCTCGCGCTAAGTAGCAACAGCCTTCAGGCTGGACGCAGTCAAACGGTTAAACAGGCTTTCTCGGGCATCCGAAAGCGGATCAAGGAACAGGCCGGGTGAAGCGTTGCCGCGTACGGGTCATAGAGGATGCTGAGCGCGACTTGATTGATATCTACCACTATGTCGCGACTCGCGATTCCCCAGAGAA
This sequence comes from uncultured bacterium, assembly GCA_964490885.1. GTDB lineage: Bacteria > Fidelibacterota > Marinisomatia > Marinisomatales > TCS56 > CAZBEL01. The sequence goes on along the minus strand of CAZBEL010000362.1, from coordinate 1,412 downwards.
TGCGGCTTATGTTCTTGAGCAACTGGAGTCTCTTTGTCTGGCGTTGGCCGCGCTTCCCCGCCGCGGACATATTCCGCCCGAGTTGGATCGGATCGGAGTCACGGACTATCACGAAGTCCATTTCGAACCCTACCGTGTCATCTATCAGATCATCGGTCAGAATGTTTTCGTTCACTGCGTCCTTGATGGGCGTCGGGATATTCCTTCGCTACTCGAACGCCGCTTACTCCGCTAATGTGCTCCAAAAAAGCAACTCACTACTCGCACTTTCGCCGGGCGGAACAGGCAACTTGATCAACGCTGTATTCTCAAGCTCAGCGGACGGACTATGTTTCTACATGGAGCACGACAACCGGGCGGTTGCCCTGATAACTCTTCCCGTTCGGTTCGGTCAAGTACTCGACCTTAATTGAGTCAATCTGAACACCTGTCGAGACATTAAAATGTGCTAATAACTTTGATATCTCCAGTTCAGTTTCGTGCTGCGCTGTACGAATCTCCTCACCTGGTTTCATATCCCTATCTCCATCTATGGTAGGGTCAAAGTCTACGTCAATACCGACTACTAGACATTGTTGGAATGATTAACCATATATGGTTAGAAAATCATTTTTAATTATATATAAATTTCAAAAATAATGCAAAGTCAATATATATATTTCTTTTAATATGGGCGCATTAGGATGGTTCGCCACAATTGGATGGTAAATCACCTGGGAACGAATCGTTACGCTTATAACGAATTTACAATACACAAACGTTCAAGACGTGTTTCTGAACTGATCAGTGCAGGAGTGATACAGGAGTCGATCAGTCCCGATGATCGCTGCAAACACATTTTCAAGCCGACATCTGCGGGAGATCAGCAGCGGGGATTTTTCTCCGAATCAGCAAGTCTATTGGTATTGCGGGTGATCACATTGGATTCCGGGCACGAACTGCCAGGCACACCACCAGTTATTGATATCGAGGATCTCATTTCAAAAATCGAGACGAAAAGAAAGGCCGCATTTACTCACGCATAATCTAAGGAACGGTAATCGCCGGGCGTCGAATTGATTGATTTATGCCGCAATGCAACCTTTGGAAGTACCCGCCTGATTTGGCCAAAATATCCAGAAACTAGTGCCGATCGGCACTTCTTGGCAGAACTTTAGAGCAAGATCCGAAATTTGTGAAAACCGTCACGAGACTGGTTTCACCGGCAACATAACATGCTGATCTCAGGAGCTGGCAAATGACTGAGCTGAGCAAAAACTCTCGTTTATCGATAACCCATATCAGCGAAATCAGATTTCATACGTGTGTGTCACGCCGTATTTTGGAGGTCGAGAAATTTTGGATCATTCACTTGCAAATACCGAGACTATACTTTTGTTAGAACTCCACACGCTGGATGTTTTCTACACGCC
>CAZBEL010000361.1:0-2024 GCA_964490885.1 uncultured bacterium | reverse complement strand
GATCTTTGTCCAACTTCACGATCCAACCCAAGCCCGCTTCAAAGGGATTGGTAGTTGCGTCAATATCGTTACCGTATAAACAGTATTTCATTTCCAGTCGCAGGGTATCTCGGGCTCCCAGACCTACGGGGGTTAATCCGGCACTCTTCCCTTCGGCAAGGAGCATTTCCCAGAGAACGGGAATATCCTGATTATTACCGTAAATTTCGAACCCTAACTCTCCCGTGTAGCCGGTGCGGGACAAGGTCACCGAACGATCCCCTACCTTGGTTTCAACAAAATAATAAAAGGGAAGTTCTTTCAAATTGATAGGGGTCAAAGGTTGCAAAATATCTCGGGACAACGGCCCTTGAATGGCCACTAAACTGATGTCATCGCTATGGTTAGTGAGGTGTACATTGTCTGGTATATGCTCTCGTAGCCAGGCAAAATCCTTTTGAATGTTGGCAGCATTGACTACCAGCATGTATTTGTTAGCATATCGATACAGGATCAAGTCGTCCACTATACCACCGTCAGGATAGCACATGGCCGTGTATTGGGCCTGCCCAGATTGCAGGGTGGATACCCGATTGACCATCATTTCTTCTAAAAAAGCTTCCGCACCGGGACCTTCTACAATAAACTCTCCCATGTGACTTACATCGAAGAGCCCGGCACGCTCACGAACCGCCAGATGCTCTGGCACGATCCCCTGGTAATAAACGGGCATTAAATAGCCGGCAAAGGAAACCATCTTCCCACCCAGGACCACATGTTGATCGTACAAACAGGTTTTTTGGGGTACTGATTTTAGTGGAGAAGTTGTGGCGGTTGCTTTAGCCAAGATACTTCCTCTAGTCTTATGACTCAAAATAGGCTTTTAGCTTGCGGAGACCGGTCTTAATCTGGTCAATGTCGATCCCTGAATAGGCCAAGCGGATAAAGAATTCCTTCTCTTGGGGATCAGGTCGGCCGAAATGATCGCGTGTACAGAATGAAACTCCCGTCTCATGAAGGGTGGCCTCTTGTAATTCAGCCACAGTGCGGAAGCCCTTTTGCTCCATGATTTTCGTAACGTTAGGAAACAGGTAAAAAGTGCTATTGGGGCGCGCAAGCTGGATGCCATCAATGGCATTTAGACTATCCACGGCCGCATCCCTTCGCTGGCGCAGGGTCTCCAGGATCTGTTGAGGTCCGGATTGATCCCCCGTGAGCGCTTCAATCATGGCCCATTGAATAAAGTGATTAGTACACGATTCGTCATTCACATTCAATCGACTGATAGCCGCAATGACGTTTTCAGGACCTATGGCTGCCCCTAAGCGCCAACCGGTCATAGCGAACTTCTTAGAAAAGGTGTATAGGATGACGGTCCGTTCCAACATTCCCGGCAGGGCAACGATTGACCGAGCAGCCCCTCCGTACCGAATTTCGAAGTAAGCCTCGTCCGAAAGAACCCACAAGTCCCGTTCCTGGGCCAGTTGCGCTAAGGCTTCCATTTCCTCAGGGCTCGACTCGGCACTGAGGGGATTTTGGTAATTATTGTAAATGAGAATCTGTGTGCGGCCGCTGAGCGAGTCTCGCAAATGCTCTAAATCGATGGCAAACCCGGTTTCGGTCTCCACATAATGATACGGAACAGCCACTCCTCCCTGGAATTCGATCTGGGACTCGTAGATGGGGTATCCTGGATTAGGATAGAGAACCTCGTCACCGGGGTTCATCACCGCAGCCAGGAATTTCCAGATCACAGGTTTGCCCCCTGGCTGGATCGACACCTGTTCTGGAGCGTAAGTAACTCCCCGGCGCTGGCCTACATCCGAGGCTAATACTTCCCTCAACGGGAGAATCCCTTCCGCCGGGCAATACCCTGTTTTCCCATCGCGAATGGCGCGCAAGGCGGCCTCCACAATATTGGATGGTGTGGGGAGGTTAATATCTCCTAAATGAAACGGATAAACCGTATGCCCTTGTTCGGCCCAGGCCCGCGCCTGGCTAGAAACAGCGAAAGCAGTTTCCGTTCCCAAGCGGTGTAAACGATG
>CAZBEL010000360.1:0-2037 GCA_964490885.1 uncultured bacterium | reverse complement strand
GGAGAAGAACTGGAATTTCCTCTGGATGATTTGCCCGCCCTTCCCCAATCGGCTGCAAAAGAAAAGCCTTCCGTGGAGGACTTTTCCCCAGAAGATTTGCCTGACGAACTTTATTACATCCCCGTTTCCCAGGGGCTTCGTTTTTATATCGATAGAGACGACCGGTTTAGAATTTTTACTCGTCTCCAGGAGTTGGTGGGGGACACCTATTCCCTTCATGGAGAGATCACTTCACCTTTTGACTATTTATTGGATTATTTAGGTTATGAAGAAGGCCTCATGGCCCTTATCGAAGCCCCGGGAATCTGTCATCAGATCCTTGAGCGTTTCACACTGCTACTCACAGATCTGGCCAAGGCCATGAGCCAACAACCGATCGATGCGATTAAACTCTCCTCGCCTTTCGCTGGAATGGGGTTTATCTCCCCGGAACAATATGCGACTTTCGTGCTGCCGTACGAAAAGCAGATTTGCGAGGCCATTCAGTCGCAGGGGAAGTTTGTTTATCTCCATACCTGCGGGGGGATCAAGGATCGGTTGGAATTAATGCAACGCTCGGGAACACACGGCTTAGAATGCCTGGACCCGCCACCCTTGGGAAATGTGACCTTAGAAGAGGCTGTCCAACGAATAGGCACGGATGTGTTCATTAAAGGTAATCTGGATTCGGTTAATATTCTACTCCAGGGCTCGGAGGAGGAGTTTCAGCAATCTGTACGACAGACTATCCAGGCCGGGAAACGTGCTAAAGGTTTTATTTTGAGTACGGCGTGTTCTGTGGCTCCCCATGTAAAACGAGAGCGATTGCAGCAGTTAGTACCCCTGGCTGAAGTCTATGGTCGGTATGGCTAATTCTGTGAAGAAGAACACGGTCGCTTCAGCAGCTGACCATCCGCTGTTGAAGCAAATTGCCAGTGATCTCATTCAGGGTCGCAGCCGGGAGATTGAAGCCGTGGTGGAACAAGCTTTGGCTGTAGAATTGTCCCCGCAACTCATTCTCCATGAGGGACTATTGAAAGGGATGGACGTTGTGGGACAGCACTTCAGGGAGGGAACCATGTTCCTTTCCCAGGTTTTGGTCTCTGCTAAGGCCATGAAAAAGGCCATGGCGATCATTGAGCCCTTACTCTTCGAGGGTGAGGTCGTATACAAAGGGAAGGTGTTACTGGGAACCGTAAAAGGGGATTTTCACGATATCGGAAAAAATTTGGTAGCCACGATGCTACGGATCAACGGATTCCAGGTGGATGATTTAGGGGTGGATTGTCCGCCCGAAACTTTTTTAAGTACCCTAAAGAATGGAGACTACCCGGTATGTGGACTCTCGGCCATGCTTACCAGTACCATGGTGGCCATGCGGTCCACGGTAGAACTGATTAAAAGGACTTATCCCGAATTGAAGGTTATCGTGGGAGGCGCTTCGGTCAATGCCGGTTTTGCCGAACAGATTTGTGCAGATGCCTATGCCCGAGATGCCAGCGAAGCAGTGGGAATTGTTAGTGACTTAGTGAAAAATTAAGCAAGGAGTAAGGATGCAATTATCGTTTTGGGATTGGTTCATCATCGGTGTGTATTTTTTACTAAGCACGGCCATTGCTGTGTATTATTCCCGGCGGGCAGGCAAAAGCATGACCGAATTTTTCCTTTCCGGGCGGAACTTACCCTGGTGGATTGCCGGGACTACGATGGTAGCTACTACCTTTGCGGCCGATACTCCCTTAGCCGTAACGGAATTGGTAGCCAAACACGGAATTGCCGGGAATTGGTTGTGGTGGAATATGCTCTTTGGGAGCATGCTAACCGTTTTTTTCTACTCACGGTTGTGGCGCCGCGCGGGGATTATGACCGATGTGGAGTTTGTGGAATTACGTTATTCCGGAAAGGCAGCGGCCTTTTTACGGGGTTTTCGGGCCTTATATTTGGGGCTCTTTATGAATGTCATCATCATGGGGTGGGTGAACTTGGCCATGGTCAAAATCATTTCCGTCCTTTTTCCGGACTTGACGTTTTTCGGGATTCAGTCTTTTTCGTTGTTAG
>CAZBEL010000359.1:0-2039 GCA_964490885.1 uncultured bacterium | reverse complement strand
CAGCACATCTTCCACGGTTATTTTCATCGGTCCCTGGGCATGGGGATTCATGCGGGCATAGCCGCGGTTTTTAACGGCGATTTCAGCCATGGTGCGACGGAAAGACTCTTCTTCTTTGCCAAAGACCTGCCAATATTTTTGAGCCATAACCGCATAATATCCGGTGTAAATGTGTCCTAGGGGAGTTTCCCAATCCTTATCGGCGGCGGAGGCGATGTAGTGGTTTCCCTCATCGGTGGGGACTTCGTCCATGCGTTCCCAACCCATGGCCAAGACGCAGTCGGAATAACCAGAAGCCACGGTCTTGAAGGCTTCCCAAAGGGTGGAGCCTCCCGTAGCACCCCCCGTTTTGATGCCAATATTGCCTAGGGGATCCAGTCCTAATCGATCGTGAATGACCGCTTCGCCTAATAATTGATCACCGAAATGGTCGGCAAAATGACCGTAATAACAGGAATGGATGTACTGTTTGAGTTCGGCTGGTGTTTTGCCAATGAAATGGGCTGCTTCGGTAAATGCATCGATGACCAATTCCTCGGTGCGCTTCTCGGGAATGGCCCGTGCAAATTTCGACATGCCTCCCGTTACCAGAAAGACGGGTCGGCTCATTTCCGGTATCTTTAATTGTCGCTCACTGAATGTAATCATGTGATTCTCAAGTTAAGGTTGTTGAGTTAGAATAGGGTAACTTTGTTTGAGACAAAAGTAAAGAGAGGGTTGGCTGATTTCTTTATCCAACGGAATGATGTTGTTATCAAGTTTAGAAATAGTAATTACGGTTATCAACGATTTCCGCTTCATCGCGTCGGGCTTGTAGCCAGTTCTCGTAGACTGCGTTACCTTTTGTGTTCTGAAGGTTTTGAAGAAGATTCATTTTTTTAGCTTCGAAATCACTGCTATCGATGGGTGCCACCGATAGGAATTTCACAATTGCATAGCCCCGAGTTGTTTCTACTGGTCCGATGAGGGCGCCTGGCTCGGAGCTTAACAATGCTCCGATGAGGTAATAGCTCCGTCCAATGGTGTTAAAACCGCGTGCGAGTCGTTTTGTATCCTGGGGCATGTATTCCACTTCGGCATTTTCCTTTTTAATGTCTTCAAAAGTGGCCCCGGTTTCCACTTTCTGACGGTAGACGTTTGCTAGTGCTTTGGCTTTCACCCTTTGTTTCCTCTCCAAAACTTCGCGCCTCAATTGGTCACGCACTTCCTCAAACCCTCGCGTACCGGCTTCTAAAATAGAATCTAATTTGCACACGACAAAATAGTTGTCGTTTTCTAAGGGGCCGGAAACATCTCCAACTGCGCTGTTAAAAGCGAAGCGAACAGCATCCCGAAATGGACCTACTTGGGGCAGGAAAGTAGTAGACTTAGCGAGGTGATCGGCAGTAAAAGCCTTTACTTGGTGCGTGTCTAGGGCTGCTTCAAAACCGTAATCCTGGGCGTCGTAGGTAAAGAGAGTTGCTTCCCTGCGCAGGCGTTCCCGGGTGCTGGCTCCTAACTCGATCTTCAAGAGGATGTGGGCAGCCTTAACTTCTTCTACTCCTTTTTGTACGCGTCGATCAAGAACTTTGATGATGTGGTAACCAAACGGGGAAAGGATCGGCCCTACAACGCTACCCGGGGAGGCGCTAAAGGCTGCCTCTTCGAAAGGTTTCACCATTTGTCCTTTGCGGAACCAACCTAACATTCCCCCACGACCAGAATCAGGGGTAACTTGGTTTCCAGGATCCTGGGTATAGGTATTTGCCAGGGTGGTAAAATCACTTCCTTCTTGTCGGGCCAGGTCTAAGATTCGACGAGCTTCCTCTTCGATGTGGAGAGTGTCGTCGTGGGACGGGACCTTTTTCCAGGATACGACTTTCAAATTCCGTAGTTCTTCCCTGGCGAATTCATCAAGCCGTTGCTGGTATTCTGATTGCAGTTCGTCTTCTGTAAGGACTTCCACACTGTCCTGGACAGTACGGGTTGTGACGTGGAGCGCAGAAATTGTGTAATCTAAATAATTTTTCTTGTATTCATCCCATAACTCCTCTTCAGAT
>CAZBEL010000358.1:0-2097 GCA_964490885.1 uncultured bacterium | reverse complement strand
CATGGACTCATTTAGGGACTTCGAGAAATTCCTTGAAAAGACTGAAAAACCCACTATGAGCCTGCACTTTTTACGGATAGAATCTTAGAAAGGATCAAATATGGCCGAATCGCACAATGCCCCGGACACCTCCCTGGATAACTACTCCCCTTTGGAATTGGTCACCCATTTGTTTACCTGTATTCAGTTAGCCGACAACCAGATGGACTTTGAAGAACGGGAAGTTTGGGCCGAAGCCCTGTCAGCCCTCTTTCCGGAACACAACTATGGTCATGCCACGAAAGTGTTCCAGGAAGCCACACAAAAGATTTTGCCCCTGAATGCCTGGGAAAGGGATAATTATGCCATTGCCCTGTGCCAACATTTAAAACAAATGCTGTCACAAGAAGAAATTGAGCAGAAGTTAGTCCCTCACATGGTCCAATTAGTCGCGGCCGATGGGATGATCCTCTCTTCCGAAACGAGCCTTTTAGATAAGGTCGCCGAAACTTTAGACGTTACTATCGATTTATCCGAAAAGGATCAACCTAATAGTTAATCCTCATAACGGGGAGTTGGAGGCTCACCATTTAAGATAAGCCCGAGATCGTTTTCTAAGGTCCTCCAGGGTGATTCCACGATCCTTCCAATCTCACCACCATCACGATAAATAATGAAGGTGGGAACATGATGAATGTCTAACCCAATTTCGTCGCCGTTAGGAGTATGCTTAGAGCGATCCACATTAATGAGCGTGATCTGATCTTCCGTTACGCCTAACACATCTAATATTTTATAAAAACGGGGAACCTCGCGACGGCTGTCTGGACACCAAGTACCCATCACAATTGTAAAGGCCAGATTATTAATAGTTGAGTCAAGATGGAGCAAGGATTCTCGATCTACCTTATACGCTTTGTAATTTTTTTGAAACCAACCAAAGGCTTTGTCCTGTTGGAATGCAGTACGATCCCCAGTTCCTAATAACATGGGAGGTTCACGTTGGGTGTCAGGAGTCATTTGTTTTGTGGATGGTTGGCAGGTTAGGGCCCAGATACAAGTGGATAATAAGAAAAAATGGCGAGTCCTAACCACTAGAATAGTCCCGTTTTCAGGGGTTGAATAAGGTCCTGGTCATCCTGATCAGGTTTATTAACTCGTTGTGACACAGGATGAGCCGTAAGAGATTTTTTAGAGTATGGTTGCAATAATGTTAACAGGTCTTTCGTAAACGTATCCTCAAGCCATATTCGTTCATCGTTCGGGTGCAAAATAGCTGGCATGCGGTTGTAAATCGGTCGCATAAACGTATTTGGTGGAACGGTAATGATAGCAAAAGTATTGAGCACCTTGCCCTTGGAATCCTGCCACGATTCCCAAAGGCCTGCTAGGGCAAACAGCCGCGTATCAGTTAATGTGATATAGTAGGGATGTTTTACAGTGCCTTGACGTCGCCATTCATAGAAACCATTTACAGGGATAAGACACCGGCGTTGTTCCATCGCCGATTTGAAGGACGGTTTTTCTAAGAGGGTCTCGGCACGAGCATTGATCAAGCGGTTGCCTACTTTTGGATCGGAAGCCCAATAAGGCACTAAACCCCACTTAAAAAACGAGAGTCGTTGTGGCTCTGAATTGGTAATGACCGGTAAGATTTTCCCTGGAGCTGCATTGTAGGTAGGCTCGTAACGATCCCGGTCTACGGTGAGGTGAAAACGGGACTCGATCTCTTCCGGGCGGCTATGAATGGTAAATCGTCCACACATGAAATCAAGGAAGTGTAATGAGCACCTTTAGGATAAATTTACCCTTTCGTGGTCAATAATTGTATGAGAAAAGAGATCCCGTTTGGGTGGAATGTTGGAACAATAGATTAGTGTATTAATGGATTGTTGTAAGAATAGGATATCCTTTTCTAACGCATTCACCCTACTCCCACCAAGTTTGTCATTCTGAACTCACTTTAGTGGGTGAGGAATCTACTTCTGTCTGCCATAGTCCATATGTGAAAGGCCACATAACGCGAGTGAACACCAAGGCCCTTTAACAAACCTTTGTTAGGAGATTACCGACAAGGTACAATAATCCTCAAACGTAGATCCCTCAGTCGTGCATCCT
>CAZBEL010000357.1:0-2103 GCA_964490885.1 uncultured bacterium | reverse complement strand
AATCGCGGGGTGATCCCCGTCTTAGATTCTCTGGCTGATCTGAACCTCACCAACGAACTTGATCTATTGGACCTCCATCCCCGACTCAACTACCTGTTCCTCCCCTTTGAAGTAAAGAAATACCAACCCAAACAAACATTGAACGACCCACTGGTCATTTCCCATGCCACCACCAATTGGTTTTACAAAGGCACTGATAAAATCGTGGAAGTGTGTAAAAAATTGGAAAAAAGCCACGGGATCATTTTCCACTTAATGGAGCAGATTCCCAACGAGGAAGTGTTGCGCATCAAGGCAGGGAGTGACATTTACATCGATCAAATTACCGACCGAGGGGGGTGGGGATACGGCATGAACTCCCTGGAATCGCTCTCTCTGGGTGTAGCCACCTGTACACGAATGAACGCCCGTTACCAGGCTTTCTTGCCGGATCATCCATTTATCAACTGTGACGAAACCACCCTGCATCAGGAACTGGTTAAATTAATCGAGAACCCGGACCGAATTCTAAAAAAGGGGCGGGAAGGGCGCCGCTGGGTGGAGCGTACTCATGATCTGGAACGGGTCTTGGACCGGTTATATGAATATTACCAACAATTAGGACTGCCCGGTTGAGAATTACTTTTGTACTCCCCGGTGTTATCCCCGTCCCCATGGGCGGTGTTAAGGTGGTGTGGCAACATGCCCGTCAGCTAAGCCAGGAAGGACACGTGGTTACACTCGTTTATCCTCAAGAGATCAACGGTGGCTGGCGGCAGGTGGCCAAAGGGCTCTACGATCGGTTAGGCGGTGTTCCTGACCGTCCTTACTACCCCCCTCCCGACGGGGTTCAACAAATGGTAATCCCGCGCATTGAAGCCCCGTTGCTACCGGAAGCCGATGCTATCCTCGCTGTGGGGTGGCAAACCATCCACCAGGTGGCCAATTTACCCTCCGAAGTAGGGGTGCCCTTTTACTTCATCCAGGCCCTGGAAACTTATGGTGAGCACAAGAAATCGGTCTTAGACGGCTACCGTCTGTCGGTAGTGAAAATCGTCATCGCCCAGTGGATCAAAACGGCGCTAGAACAATTGGGGGTCACCGCCGAGGGGCCAATTTACAATGCGGTAGATAAGGCAGAATTCTATCCACCAGATAAGCCATTACCCCGAGAAATCGACGTACTGTTTTACTACCACCCCCATCCCATCAAAGGGAGTAAAGACGCGCTGGCCATTCTGCGCAGATTAAAAGCTCGGTATTCGGCGCTGAAGGTGGAGTGTTTCGCAGCGCGGCGCCCGGTGCGCTCCTGGCCGGAGGTCAGCCATTACCATGTCAGGCCTGAGATAGAAACCTTACGCGGCCTCTACCAGCGGTCGAAGGTGTTTTTACATACTAGTTTATCCGAGGGATGGGCCTTACCGGTAATGGAGGCCATGGCCTGCGGGGCCGCCGTGGTGGCTTACGGCAATGAAGGTGTGCAGGAATATACACGTCACCAACATGATGCCTGGCTAGTACCTGTGGGAGAGCGGGAAGCGGCGGCAGAGGGCGTGCACAAAGTACTTTCTGACAACATGCTAAGGCAGACGCTTACAGCGAACGGATATGAAACAATCCGAAAATATTCATGGCCGGAATGCACCCAGCGCCTCTTGCAAATCCTGGAGCGTTACCAGTGATATTCAGTCTCATCATTCCCTGTTATAATGTAGGTGCCGTTCTACCCATTACCTTACCTTCCTATTTAAAACAAAATATAACCGGTGAAGCGTACGAGGTTATTTGTGTAGACGACGGTTCTACGGACGACACCCGGGCTGTTTTAGAACAGTATAGTGATCAACACCGGCTTCAAATCTGTCATCATGCACAAAATCGTGGTTTAGCGGCGGCCCGCAACACGGGCATCAAGGCAGCCCAGGGAGAACTTTTAGTATTCGTGGACGGAGACGTGGAGTTGGCTCCCGATTTCCTGGCGCAGGTCGGGCCCTGGTTCAACGACGAATCACTCACCGGTGTAATGATGATCACCCACCCGGCACGGGAAGTTGTCATGGACAAATTCCAGCGTTTCCTTTACCAACGACTGGGTCGGTATCCCAAACAGGGATTAACCCCGGG
>CAZBEL010000356.1:0-2105 GCA_964490885.1 uncultured bacterium | reverse complement strand
ATCGTGGAACAACTTTATGGTATGGCCGGAAGCTCCGGGCAAGGTGGCGGTGGTCTGTTGGCTTTCTTGCCCTTTATTGTGATCATGGCTATTATCTACTTTCTCATGATCCGGCCCCAGGCAAAACGTCAAAAAGAAAAACAGAACATGCTCCAGGCCTTGAAAAAAGGTGACAATGTGGTATCCATTGGTGGGATTTACGGTACCATCGCGGGGTTCAAGCACAAGGGCAAGTTAGTCGTCTTAAAAGTTGATAAGAATGTAGAGTTAACCCTGAATCGTTCTTCTATCGCTGGCTTGGCCGGGAAGGTATCCGACGAAGAAACTAGTATAGTAGAAGGATAGTACCATGGCGGTTCGGGACATCGTTCATTACGGCGACCCAATTTTAAAAAAGGCTTGCCGGCCAGTTACGGATTTAGCTCCTCTCACTTCCCTAGTACAGGATATGTTCGATACCATGTACGAGGCGGAAGGGATTGGCTTGGCTGCTAACCAGATCGGGGTGGATTTGAACGTTATGGTGATTGATGTTACCCATACTGAGGAGGCTGAAGAGCCGTTTGTCTTTGTGAATGGGACTATCTTGGAACGTGGGGGAGAAGAAATTCTGGAAGAGGGCTGTCTCTCTTTACCTGAAATACGGCTTCAAGTGAAGCGGCCAGAATGGATCCGGTTTAAGTATCAAACGATGAAGGGAGAGCCCCAGACCCGTGTGTTCAAAGGGCTTTTTAGCCGTGCGATTCAGCATGAAATGGATCACCTCCAAGGTATTTTGATCATCGACCGGGTGAGTAAATTGGAACGTTTGAAATACCAAAACCAGTTGCGGAAGATTCAGGAGGAAGCACAACAAACGTCTCCAGTGAGATCAATGGAGAAACCTTTCGTTCTATAACCTACGCCCATTTCCCCACCCCTTTACCAGACCCAGAATGTATTCTGTAATCGTAGCATTCTTTACAGGGTTAGCAATTGAAAACTTGCAAATAGTTGGTAGGAAACAGTGCGTTTAGTTTTTATGGGGAATCCCCCTTTCGCAATACCTACATTAAGGAAATTGATTGCTTCCGAGCATAAGGTAATTGGGGTCGTTAGTAATCCACCCCGACCGGTAGGGCGGGGGAGGCAGGTTAGGGAAACCGCAGTCGGAATCGAAGCTCGCCAAATGGGTTTACCACTCCTGCAACCTGAATCACTTAAAGATTCATCTTTTCGAGAATCATTGACCTCCCTGAAGCCTGAGCTTTTCGTGGTAGTTGCGTTTCGCATTCTACCGTCCGTTCTTCTAGGAATTCCACGTCGAGGAGCTATTAATTTGCACGCTTCACTGCTACCTGCTTACCGGGGGGCAGCTCCTATCCAATGGGCGCTTATTAATGGTGAAACCGTAACCGGATTGACCACCTTTTTAATTGAACCGAAAGTGGATCGGGGCGCAATTCTATTGCAAAAGAAAATTCCTATCGATCCAGAGGATAATTACGGTTCTCTAGCAGATCGGATGAGTGAGTTAGGCGCTGATTTAGTACTCCGTTCCATCGATGGCTGGGAAGCTGGCCAGATTATCCCGCAACACCAGGATCACTCCCAGGCCACTGCTGCCCCGAAGATTAAACCCGAGCACCGGCAAATTAACTGGTCACTCCCCGCCCTGCAGATTCATAACTTGATCCGCGGCTTGGCTCCCCAACCAGGAGCGTTTACTACCTGGAAAAAGCGAACATTAAAAGTGTTTTCCTCCCGGGTCGTGGAATTAGAAGGAACGGCTCAACCACCAGGAACGATAACGACCGCCACTGGGAATCAATTCATCGTCCAAACCGGTGACCATGGTTTAGCCCTTTTAGAAGCTCAATTGGAAGGAAAAAAACGACTTTCTATCGAGGAATTTCTCCGCGGCTGCCACTTTTCTGTTGGTGAACGGTTGGGAAGTTGACGTGCATGCTCGAGACCATGCGTATGCAATTTTATACGCCTTTTTCCGCCAGCGGAAACGATTGAAAGAAATCACCGATTCTTACTTTAAGCGGCAAACCCTGGATGCAACCCTCCGCGCTCATCTCACGGCTTACACCCGGGAAGTTATCCGTTGGTCGGGTCGT
>CAZBEL010000355.1:0-2118 GCA_964490885.1 uncultured bacterium | reverse complement strand
TTAGCAAGCATCGTTTTAATCATTGAAGTCTAGTCGCCCAAAATGGCTAACCTCCCGTAGCCTGAAAATATTTTCCTGTTAGACTCTTCAATATACCCCGGGATCAGCATGAAATTTGTTTTAAAAAGTTGATTCCCTCTTTAGCATTGACCTTTGAATGCTGTATTTTCGTTTGTGTTTTCGTTCACCAAAATTTCCATTTCATTCTAAATGACCTCTGAATTCATCCACCTCCACAACCATTCTGACTACAGCTTGTTAGACGGTGCCCAGACTGTCCCCACCTTGGTGGAGACCGTGGGTGACCTGGGAATGGAGGCCGTGGGGTTGACGGAGCACGGGAACATGTTCAGTGTGGTTCCTTTTTACCAGCAGGCCCGGAAAGCCGGTTTAAAGCCCATCATCGGGTGTGAAATCTACGTGGCTCAGGGAAGCCGTTTTGACAAAAAACCCAAGGCTCACGGTGGTTGGGGAAATAACCATTTGGTTCTCCTGGCGCAAAATTACACCGGGTACAAAAATCTTATGAAGCTGGTGACCTTTGGGTATCTGGAGGGATTTTACTACCGGCCCCGGGTGGACAAGGAATTGTTGCGGGAGTATGGCGAGGGGTTAATCTGTCTTTCGGGTTGCTTGAAGGGTGAGGTACCGGAGCGAATGTTGAAAGGCGACCAGGCTGGAGCCAAGGCCGCCGCTTTGGAATATGCCGAGCTTTTCCCCAGCCGCTACTACCTGGAAATCCAGGATCACGGGTTACAGGCTGAAAAAACAAACATCGAAAACATGCGTCGTCTAGCCAAAGAGTTGGACCTACCCCTCGTGGCCACCAATGATTCCCATTACGCCCTCCGCAACCATGCCGAAGCCCACGACATTCACATTTGCTTGGGGACGGGGAAGGAGCGTGACGACCCCAACCGTTTACGCTACGCCACCCCGGAGTTTTATTTCAAATCTCAAGATGAGATGTACACCCTTTTTAAGGAGGTTCCCGAGGCCCTGGAAAATAGCCACGCCATCGCCGAGCAGATTGACCTAGTGTTGCCTCTCGGTGAATTGCATTTACCCGATTTTCCCATTCCCCAGGAGGAAGCTAACCAGGACCCCAATGAGTACCTGGCACAACTCAGTCGTCAGGGGGTCCAGGAACGGTACGGGGAGCTCACGCCGGAGTTGGAGCAGCGCTTACAATATGAATTATCGGTGATCAAGAAAATGGGGTTTGCGGGTTATTTCCTCATTACGCGGGATTTTGTCCAGTATGCCCGAGATCAGCATATTCCCGTAGGGCCTGGCCGGGGTTCTGCCGCCGGGAGCCTGGTCTCTTATGCCCTGGGGATTACTACCATCGATCCTTTAAAGCACAATCTTTTGTTCGAACGATTTCTCAACCCTGAGAGGGTCACCCTGCCGGATATTGACATTGATTTTTGTTATGAGCGCCGGGGGGAAGTCATCGATTATATCAAAGAGCGATACGGTGAAAAGTCGGTTAGCCAGATCATCACCTTTGGGAAAATGAAAGCCCGTCAGGTGGTGCGGGACGTTGGTCGTGTTCTGGGCTATTCCTTTGGTGAAACGGACCGACTTGCAAAAATGATCCCCACAGGGGTTCACGTGACTTTAAAATCGGCCATGGAACAAAATCCAGAGTTGAAACGCGCCGCCGAAGGACCCTATCGTGAGCTCATGGAACACTCCCTGGTTTTGGAAGGTATGAATCGCCACGCTTCCATCCACGCCGCCGGGGTGGTCATTGCCCCTGGAGAACTCACCGATTTTGTTCCCCTCTACAAGTCCTCCCAGGGGGACATTACCACCCAGTACGACATGAAGGGTCTCGAAGCCCTGGGTCTGCTTAAGATGGATTTCCTTGGACTACGCAATCTCACGGTGATTGACCATACAGTTAAGTTGCTCCAATCCCGCGGTGTTGAGGTGGACATGGATGCGATTTCCCTTGACGATCCGGAGGTTTACCGCCTCTTTGCTAAAGGACTGACCATTGGTGTCTTTCAGTTTGAATCCTCTGGGATGCGCGAGTTTCTAAAGAAGCTGAAGCCCACCCAGATTGAAGATCTCATCGCCATGAATGCCCTCTACCGCCCCGGCCCCATT
>CAZBEL010000354.1:0-2118 GCA_964490885.1 uncultured bacterium | reverse complement strand
TTAATTTATTTTATTTTATTTCCTATTACTTATTACGGTAAACTCTGTTATAATTTATACGATCTTTTCTAGCGTCTCCAGTTGGAGTTAATGCTCCTTTATCTTTTCTTTGCGACGCTTCATCTGTACCTAAAATATTACCTTTACCAGAATCATCAAATAAATCAGCTGCACTAAAAAATGTTTCGCCTCTAGCTTCTCTATCTCTTGAAAGATCATAATTTTTCTTTTCCTTAGCTTTTTTGGCTAAGGTAGCACCTACCACCCGGCTCTGTTCCACTTTTGAGCCAGCCTGTTGAATGACCTCGCGCAAATCCCGGTCCAACGAGGACGCCGAAACCAAAGTGTGTCCTTTGGAATCGTCAACGATCTGAGCTTGGATATTTCTCAAGCTTCGAGCCACGACTAACCGGTATCGAGTGGGGTGATGGAGCGTATGTTTCTTACTACGATTCCGTCGCCGCCGATAACGCATGACGTCCTTCTTGCTCAAACTCACTTCTCACCTCCGCCTATGGTCTTACCCTGCTTAGAACGAACGTATTCATCCTTATACCGTATTCCTTTACCCTTGTAAGGCTCGGGTTTCCGAAAGGAACGAATCTTGGCGGCCACGGCACCAACCAACTGTTTGTCAATCCCCGAGACCGTGATCAAGGTCCGCTGGGCGGTAATGTTTATTTCCGGTGGCGGGACAAAAATAATATCGTGGGAATATCCCAATTGTAATCTTAACTGGCCTTGATCCACCACGGCTTGAAAACCAACTCCTCGAATCTCTAACTCTTTCTGGTAACCAGTGGAGACACCCTGAACAGCATTGGCCAGCAGCATCCGTGTAGTGCCGTGCAAACTGCGGTGTTTACGTTGATCAGAGGGACGTTCCACAATCAACTGGTGGTCTTCTTGCTTCACCGCGATTTCAGGATGTTTTTTCACCGTTAAGGTACCCTTAGGACCTTTCACCTGCACCTCGTCGGTGGCAATGGAGACTTCCACATTCTCCGGAATAGGGATTGGTTTTTTTCCGATGCGCGACATGTGACTACCAAACGCTGCAGATTACTTCACCACCAACGCCGACCTGCTTGGCGGTTTTATTGGACATCACCCCTCGGGAGGTGGACAGAATGGCGATCCCCAGTCCATCCATGACCCGGGGCATATCTTTCAAGCTGACATAAACCCGTAATCCGGGGCGGCTCACCCGCTTGAGGCCGGTAATAACGGGTTTACCCCGGTAATCGTATTTCAAGAAAATCCGGATGGTTTCCCGGACACCGTCGCGAATGAGAATAAAATCTTTGATATAACGCTCTTCTTTAAGAATGAACGTTATGCGTTTCTTCATCATCGAAGAAGGCACATCCACCCACCGCTTGTGGGCTGCCAGTCCGTTTCGGATGCGGGTTAAAAGATCGGCAATGGGATCAGTCATGGTCATTGATGTTACCCCTTTACCAACTGGCCTTCGTTACACCAGGGATTTCGCCCTTCAAGGCCATCTCCCGAAAACAGATTCGACAGAGACCAAAGTCACGCAGGTAACCATCTGCCCGACCACAGCGAAAACAGCGGTTATATTTGCGGGTGGAAAACTTCGGTTTCTTCGCGGCCTTTACAATTAAAGACTTTTTTGCCATTAAGCTGCCTCTGTTAATTCTGCTACTGCTTTAACCGGCTTTTCCCGTAAGGGAAAACCAAACTCTTTCAATAACCAATACGCTTCTTCATCGCTCTGGGCGGTGGTGGCGATGTTCACATCTAACCCCCTGATAGTATCGATCTTATCATAATCGATCTCCGTAAAAACGATTTGCTCCTGGATGCCAAAGGCATAGTTCCCTTTCCGATCAAAGGACTTGAATGACAAACCCCTGAAATCGCGGGTTCGCGGTAGAGCAATAGAGATCAACCGTTCTAAAAACTCGTACATACGGTTGCCCCGTAAAGTCACTTTACACCCCACAGGGAAGCCCTTGCGTACCTTAAAGTTGGAAATATCTTTCCGCGAGGCGGTCACAATGGCTTTTTGTCCGGCAATAAGGGTCAATTCCTTCAAAGCGCTTTCAAGCGTTTTGGGGTTAGTTTTAGCGTCTCCAATACCCATATTCAATG
>CAZBEL010000353.1:0-2123 GCA_964490885.1 uncultured bacterium | reverse complement strand
CTATGTAACGAACCAAATTAGTTTGACACCCAGTCAATTCAATCTGGTTTCCTTGAATCATTATCCCCAGAACCCCGATGCCAGTGCGGTATTCGGAGATATAGCAGGGCTGGAGATTGTGTATGATGACGAAGGTGGGGCTTTTATCCCCGAGTACAATATCAACACAATTGGGAGTGTGGATATCACCGAGGGCTATTACTTATTTTTCGATTCCAGTGGGGTAAACCTCACTTACAACGGTTTACCAATTTCCGTGAGTGATTGGCCCTTGTTGTTGCAGGCTCATCGTTGGAATTATTTTTCCTATCTAAAGGATCAACCAGCCGATGTTTCCGTGGTATTTGCTACTTTAGCTGATTCCATTGATATTATTCAGGCTGATGATGGTGGGGCCTGGATTCCTTCTCTATCCGTGAATACTTTAGGTAATTTGACTCCTGGAAAAGGTTATACCACCTTCCTCAGTGCAACCACTGATCAAACCTTCATATACCCCACGACTCAAGGGGTCCTCTCGCGTCAGTTAGCTAGTGGACCAACACCTAAGCATTTTACTTTTACAAGTACCGGTTTACCGTATACGGTAGTCATTCAACAAGCCCTATTCGAAGGACGCCCTCTTGAAGAAGGGGATGAAATTGGTATCTTTGATGGGGAAGGTTGTGTTGGGGCAGGTGTATTCACCTCCACGGAACCACTGATCATTACAGCTTGGCAAGGGAATAAGGACTTAGATGTAGCCGGTTTTGCCGAGGGAAATCCCATTACTTTACGGGTCTATTCCCAAAAATACCGCCAGGAATATTCTCTCTCGGTCACCTTCCGTCGGGATGCAGAGCGTTATTTTAAGAATACGCCATATACAGTGGTTAAACGCACGAATACCAACGGTGGGATTATCCCTGAGGTTTATGCGTTGGGTCATAATTATCCCAATCCTTTTAATCCCATTACGCGCATCCCGTATCAGCTACCCGAGGATACCCAGGTAAGAATTTCCGTGTACAATCTTTTAGGTCAGGAGGTAGTCACGCTGGTAAACGAATTTCAGTTGGCGGCTTACCATACTGCCGTGTGGAATGGCCGAGATGCCTCCGGTCGTGAAGTGCCCAGTGGAGTTTATATATACCGTATGGAAACACCCTCTTTCCATAAAACCCAAAAATTAGTACTACTGAAGTAAAATGCATCCCTTTCAACGTTTGGGGCTCAGATTACTGTTGGTGACCCTATCATTTGGTCAAACCCATTTTACACCGGTGGATTCCACTGGTCTACCGTATACAGTGATCATCGAACCTGACAGTACTGCCTTTTATATGCTCCAAGCCGGGGATGAGATCGGCCTATTCGATGATACCCTCTGCGTAGGAGCGGATGTCTATACTGGGGACGGTAATTTCGCTGTTACCGCCTGGGAAGGGTCACCAGATTACGGATTGCCTGGCTTCACGATAGGCGACTCGATCTTCATTAAGTTATGGACAGACATGGGTAGCGGCCCTAAAGAATTCGTCTGTATCACCGACTTTTCTGTAGGAGATGGGACCTATGGCTACGGAAGCTATAGTGTTTGTACCGTAGATATTTTAGATACAACTGTAGTCTTTTCTATTGAGAACACCCAATTCGTACCATATGGTTTCAAATTAGAGCAAAACTACCCAAACCCCTTCAATACTATGACAACTGTGCGGTTTGATATTTTAGGTGAGCCAAAGCCGGTTTTATTGCGGGTTTATGATCTTCATGGTAGGGTGGTGGAGAATTTGGTGGACGAGGTTATCAGTCCTGGTGCTTATATGTTTCAGTGGGATGCCAGCAGCGTAAGTAGTGGAGTTTATTTTTATGAGCTTCTTACAACTGAGGGGCAGATAGTGAAAAAGCTGGTGGTTTTAAAGTGAGACCGTTCGAAGAAGATCGAGGAAACTCAACAGGAGTGGCCGGATCTTTTCGTCGTGGCGTATTCCGGGATTATTACCGCTACTGGTACATACACAAGTTATGTCGTGAATTTCGTAAGTATCCTGCTGTTTCGGAAGATATGTTATGGCGGGCCTTGCGAAATCGCAAGTTAGGTGGCTTGAAGTTTTATCGCCAGCATCCTTCTGGACGCTTTA
>CAZBEL010000352.1:0-2140 GCA_964490885.1 uncultured bacterium | reverse complement strand
GGCCAGTTACCGAAGTTTCATGCCATTTATCAGGCGTATTAAAGCCGGTAACTATGCCGGTAAAAGTAGTGCCCCGAGAATCATGTCCTTTGTGATAAGAAGCGGTTGCATCAAAAATCGCCCTGTGGGTCAGTTCTTTATGCACCCCGCCCCCAGCTGTATGATCTATATAAGAATCAATATTACGGCTATCGTTACCTGAACTCAAATCATAGTGAAGCGTTATATTACTCGATTCCCCCCCGGCCGTGACATCCAATGCAGGAGTAACAACAGTAACCCACGAACCCGCCTTGCCGTTGGTCGACCGTGTGATATTGTCATTGTACTCACCATCCAGTGTAATAGTTGGCTTTACCTCCAGCCCATTCACATTGTACCCGTCGCCTAAAGCATAGGCATTCGATGCAAACAGGAATAAAAAAATCACCCCGGCAACAAAACATCTCATTCATCATCTCCCAGCCATCCAATTCCAAGATTAAAGCAAACATGAGGGCAAAACGCCATCAATCAAATAATATGTTAAAAAACAATCACGCTACTGTTCATAGCAAATGACTACTTATAGCACATATTAGCAAATGCACAAACATGAGATTTCATTGATATAACTCTTCCAATTCTGAGAGCATTCTATTTACAGAGAATCGCTTTCTGGCAACGGAAAACGCAGCTTCCCCAAACCTTAACCTCAATTCATAGTGTTCAACAAGTTGTTTACAGCCTGAAACCAAGTCTTTCTCAGTATTTGCGATTATCCCGGTAGTGTTATGGGATATAATATCTCGATTTCCTACCACATCGGTAACTACACAAGGTATACCCATGCACTGAGCTTCGATTACAGCAACAGGCATTCCCTCCCATAAAGAAGTTTGCATATAAATATCCAGAGTAGACATCATCTCCAAGGCTTCTTTGCGAGATAGCCATCCAGTCACTTCAATGCCATTGTCTCTTAATTCCGTTTCCTGGCCAGAATCACCACCACCTATCCAAACAAAGTTGACTCTGGGGTTATTCGCAAACTGTAATGCCACACGTGCAAATTGTTGCGGATTTCTCGCCGATGTAATTCGACCAACGATCCCGATGCGTGTGACGGATCTTTCGGAGTAGTCTACCCTGACCGAAGGCAACTTGGATAAATCCACTGAGTTTTCAACCACAACGACTCTTTTATTGGAGATATTTTCTTCAATAAGTTTCTTCTCTGAATCTGAGCAGGCAACAATAGTACCTCCCAAAAAGTGAGCGCATTGTTCTATGAATTTATACATGATCTTTTTAGCATTGGAGATATCGGTCTGTATAAAGGGAAGCCCTCGCGGTGAATAAAACAATTTATGCCGTTTCAGGAAAAACAGATGTGCAATTCGACCAATCACACCGGACTTTGATGAATGAACGTGAACAACATCTGGAGCTTCATTATTTAAGATCTTTATAAGCTTTAGCAAAGCCAATATATCCAGGACAGGACTGATTTCCCTCTTCATTTTCAGTTCATATACTTTAACTTCGGGAGATAAATGTTCCCTCCAGTCTTTAGGCGCCTCACTGCGAGGAGAGCAAACCAGAACCACATGGTAGCCACGTTTCGCCAAAACATTACAGGTTTGAGTAACGGAGGCGAACACCCCCCCTCCAAAGGCTTCCACAAAGTGTAGTATCTTAGTCATTAATCATTCTATTTTTAGTTTCATTGTCTTTCGTAATTCACCTTCAGCAAGCATTGCACCTAATGAAGAAATATGATTGCTATCGTGATAGTATGAATGATTACTATCTCCGATTAGACAAACTCCATTAATACAAAAAGAATCATCCAGGTTAATGATTTTAAACTCTCTTCCCAAGGATAGTTGACTAAACACACTTCTATTATAAGCCTGTAATTTATTGGACTGGCTACGCAAAATAGATTGCTGTACAATGATATTATCAACCTCCCCCTTCGAAAGGTTGGAGTTAGATAGCTTATAATAAAGTTTTTCAGGGTCAATTTTCTGTTGAGGTACTTGCTCAACGACAAAAACATTAACTCCGATTTTGTGATAAGCTTAAAATGTTTTTTTAAAATATATTACTGATATGAATAGATGTGTTAATATAAATAGTAATGTTATATTTATCT
>CAZBEL010000351.1:0-2143 GCA_964490885.1 uncultured bacterium | reverse complement strand
AAGGACCTCATTGCCAAGGCTGACCTTGCCATGTATCAAGTCAAAGCCGAGGGGGGGAATGGTGTACGAATATTTCAGGAAGAAACAGCAGCGAATAAGGAAAAGCCGTAAAATATGGGAAGTTGTTAATGGAATTTATTATGTCTTATACATCACGGATTTCACCGAGAAAAATGTTACCGAGATCTGGAAAGCTGCCCCTATTATTGTTGTTAGGGATAGTCTGGTGGGCAGGATGCTCCACTGTGCCGTCTGTATCACCACACAAGGAAACTCCGCCTGTAGAACCATCCTCGCCAGCAACCGTAGCTGAATCTGTTTCCGCCGATACTTCCGTTAAGTTAACGCACAGACCCGATCCTGAAGCTCTCCGCTATTTCATGGACGGACAGTTGTACGTGAATCAGGGACAGTATGCACGGGCTATCATTGAGTTTCAAGACGCCTTGGATTTGGATCCCAAAGCTAGCGCTATCCATGTTTCCCTGGCGGAATGTTACTGGAATCTGGGGAAAACCAAGAGAGCGGAAAGTCATTTATTGACGGCCTTGAAACTGGACTCACTTGATCTAGAAGCGCGCAATTTGTTAGTCAACCAGTATTTAGCCACTCACCGTTATGAGGAGGCTGAAAAACAGCTACAAATTTTAAAGGTTCTTGATCCAGATAATACCCAACACTTATTAACGCTGGGTGACATTGCTCTATCCCGGAAACAGTGGGACGCGGCCATCGAATATTATGAGCAGGCTTACGAGAAAGATCCCTCCCTGATCGGTCAAATAGAAAAGGTAGCAGAGTTGGCGTTACGAACCCGACAGTTCAACCGGGCGGAGACCCTTTTTAAACGGTTAGCTACCCTGGACCAGCAAAATGTTCAGTACCTGGCGACCTTGGCAGATTTGGCGGTAATGAACGAGGACTATCAGCAGGCCATCGAGGCCGTGAAAAAGATTATTAATCTCGAAGGCCCCAGTGTTAGGCGGTGGGTACAATTAGGGGCAATTTATTATCAAGCTCAGCAGCCCGAAGAAGCCCGGAATATCTTTTTAAAAGCCTACGATCCCGAGAATCTGGATGCCAACGTTTTGCATTATTTGGTCACCTTGTACCTAGAAGAAGAAAGCTATAACAAGGCTCAGGTTTTTGCCGATTCGTTGACGAATCATTTTCCCGAAGATCCTCGTGGCTTCGCTGATCAGGCACTCATTGCCCTGAGTCAACACCAACCACAGAAAGCCAATGAAGTATTAGCTCCCGTATCCAATCGTTTCCAGGACGAATTCATGATTCAGTACCTCCTTGGGAACAGTTATTACCAGACTAAGTCTTATTCCGATGCCGAACCTCATCTCCGGCAAGCCCTCGCCCTCAATCCTAAGTCACGCAATGCCCAGCATACGTTAGCAATCATCCTGGATTCTCAGGGTCGCTGGACGGAATCGGATTCACTGTATGAGTTATTAATTGCCACGGACAGTCTAGATGCCCAGGCCTACAACAATTTTGCTTACAGCCTAGCAACGCGGTCAAAGGATTTACCACGCGCCCTTGAGATGGCTAAAAAGGCCATCAAATTGGAAGTAGATAACGCCGCCTATTTAGATACAATCGGGTGGATTTATTTTAAGTTGGGAGAACTAGACAAGGCTTTGTCCTATCTACGGGATTCAGTGACTTTAGTAGACACAAACGCAGTTGTGCTGGAACATTTAGGGGATATACTTATGAAGATGAATCAGGAAGAGGAGGCCCTGGAAATCTATCGCAAGGCTGTTGAATATGATCAGTCCAATGAACTCCTCCAAGCTAAGGCTTATCCCCAGTAAAATTATTCATTGGTTGCTTCCGTTTCTGGCGATTTACAGTATCGGATGTGTTTACCAACGCTCACTTTCACCTGACGTAGAATTTCTCCCCCAACCTGACTATGCTCAGTTAGTTGCTGATTATCGTCAATGCAGGGGGAAAGGGACTATCCTTTCTCAAGGGGGAGTGAAAGGGCAACTCACTTTTTCATTCACCTCTAACGGGGACAGCACTTTTTTACTGTTCAAGGATCTATTAGGTCGTAAAACAGCATTTCTTGGCCTATTTCAGAACGAGTTGGTCGCCTGGGACATACTCCAGAATCGTGTTTATA
>CAZBEL010000350.1:0-2149 GCA_964490885.1 uncultured bacterium | reverse complement strand
TTGGGGGCCCGGGCGGAAACCTGGATTTAGTAGAGCTCAACGATGCTTTCACCGTCAGTGATATTAAAACATACGAGGATATTGGCATCCGTCCATACGGCGAAGGACGCACTTATGTAGAATCTGGAGATTGCTACCATACCAACCCGAATACCGGTGAACCAGGTAAATTACCGGCGAACCTTTCAGGGGGTCTCATCGGGAACATGCACGCTGTGGGGGCCACCGGGATCATGCAGGCCATCGAAGTTGGTCAGCACATCTGGGGTCGGTGGGGTGAGATGCACGGTGATCCCGAAAAG
This sequence comes from uncultured bacterium, assembly GCA_964490885.1. Taxonomy (GTDB): domain Bacteria; phylum Fidelibacterota; class Marinisomatia; order Marinisomatales; family TCS56; genus CAZBEL01. The sequence goes on along the minus strand of CAZBEL010000350.1, from coordinate 1,847 downwards.
TGGCGCCGTTTCGGTCGGGAAAAACCAGAAGACTGGACCGATCTTCAGGTTGCCGGTGCTAAACGTGGTCTGGCTATTAGTCACGCTGGTGTGGGCAGCCACGTGACAGCAACTATCATTGTGCACCCGGAGCATCAATTAGAAAGGATTTCATCATGAGCACCATGAAACGGGGAACTGTGCGCGTTGAAAAGGGACGTTACCGCCCTCAAGGTCATTTCCATTTTGTCTATCCCAATGATCCCATCTGGGATGAACAAGGACGTCTGGTGGGCGTAACGAATCCTCGAGATGTCACCCATATTCACACTTACGGGGCCGAAGCCATCTTTTTCGAGTCTCTTAGTAAAGGAAAACTCTTAGGCACGCGTTGTGACAATAAGGAGTGTGCCACACAGGGTACTATTTACATTCCGTTTCGCATTCATTGTCCCGACTGTTTGGGAAAAAATACGCCTGTGGACCTCACGGAAACGGCAAAAACCGGGGCCCGGGTACATACTTTTATGATCACCGAACGAACAGGAGCTTTTAATACCCTAAAAAAACCCATCCGCTTCATCAATGTTGAATTTCAAGGGGTGGCCACCATTTTAATGGGCTACTTGTCCGTCGGTGAACCTCACATTGGCATGGAAGTCGTCCCCATTTTTCAGACTAAAAATCCCACTTATACTATTCTCGATCTTTCCTGGGTTCCTAAAGGTACCACTGAAGAAAAACTGCCAGACGGCTTTACTTTCGGTTAGAAACATTCTACTTCCCTATTAACGGTCCGGTTCTAAGGACTGTCCTTGCTTCTTCTTTGAAGTAGGTCGTATTATTCGGCGACCATTATATAAAAAACAACTTTGAAAGGAAGCACAATGAAATCACTGCGACTATTTCTCTTCTTTTTCATATGTCTGTCCTTTCTACCAGCTCAATTCTATACCGGGATGAAAAGTTTAGGCGGTAGTATAAGCTATACTAAAAACTACTATGATAAAGAAGAAACCTATTCGACCCTTATTATTCAACCAACAATTAGTTATTTTGTCCAGGACAATGTAGCTGTAGGGTTATCAGTAAACCGTATGTCAAGAACAAGTTATGGTCACACTCAAACTTTAAATGGTATTGGTGTGGGCTTCAAAATGTTTGTAAGTACCGCTTACTTGGGTGTCTCATATTTCACCCAAAAATGGGAGCACAACCAGGATTCGTTCGATAATATTCTCGGAGAAGCGGGTTATCTTTTCGAACTCAGTCAACATGTATATTTGGATTTTGGTGTTGACTACCATAAAGGTCTTGATGAAATGGAAAAAACTGAATCTTTAACGGTAGGTCTCGGGATAGTAACCATCTTTTAGATATTATTAGATAAAAAAAAGCCAGGTTCCTTTCCCAGGCCCTGGCTTTTTTCTTTGACGTTATTTGTTTAAGGACGGATAATCTTGTAAGGGAAATACCAGACAGCCGTATTGTATCCGCCATCACTAATAAAGAGTGTTGCATTGTCGATGACATCAAAGAACATGCGAAAGATGCGCTGACGATGGCCAATCCCCGGCCCATGAGCGCGCCACGCAACTGTAAACACATTGTCGCCAGCCACATCGTCGGCACCAAAACCGGAATCATTCATTCGTCGGCGGGCTTTATGGCGACGATCTCTACCAAAATGGAATAGGGCTCGCTCGCCACTATCCAGGCTATCCACGTAAAACACAGGGTCATCATTCTCTACTGTTAGCTCTACGCGCATTGGGGTCCAGGCAAAGAATGTAGGGAGTTCCTGCCGGGGAATGAAAAGATCCTCTACCGTGTTAGCTTCAAAACTGTATAACACGGAATCGTTGCCT
>CAZBEL010000349.1:0-2151 GCA_964490885.1 uncultured bacterium | reverse complement strand
ATCTTCGTATCGTTGGGAAACCAGCCCTGTCACGAATTCAATATTTTATTGTGGGTGTTCATAATACCGGCAATGAACCGATCACGGGCGAGATCTGGCTAGACGAACTCCGCCTGAGCGGTGTGAAAAAAGACAAAGGCATGGCCATGCGCATTCAATCCCGCTTTAACTTAGCCGATATTGCTCAGACCAATTTCGTGTATAACCGTCAGGATGCTGATTTCCATGTGTTGCAACAGCGGTTAGGGAAAAATAACACCCAAGAAAAAATCAATATTAACACAACGCTCCAATTCCATAAACTCTTGCCCAAATCTTGGGGTCTATCCATTCCCATGAATGCTGCTTTCAACCGTTCCATAAGCCGACCCAAATATTATCCAGACAGTGATATTCTTTTAGACCAAAAGAATGTACCCGATTCACTCCTCACCCAATCTCAGGGGATCAATTTTAGTACTTCCATTGCAAAAACCAGTAAATCAGATAACCGGCTTATCAAATACACCCTGGACCGTCTTAAAACTAGTTTTTCCGCTACCAAAAGCATCGCTTCCAACATTTACGATTCTGAAGTGTTGAATGAATCCTACAGCGGGAAGATCAATTATTCCTTCCCTTTCAGCCGGGATAACTACATCATTCCCTTCAAATGGTTGAGTCCCGTCCCCTGGTTGGGAACTAAAATCGCCGAATTACATTTGTACTACTCACCCCAGACCATCAACACGAATCTGGATGTGAGTGAAAAACTGACTCAGGTTATGAAGCGTATCGGAGGACGGGCGCCTGATGTTTACAACTTAGGCTTAAACCGGAACTTTTCCCTGGATTACAATCTTACCGACAACATTAAGAGTAAATACTCCCGCTCTATGAAAAGTGATTTACGGGATTATCGGGGTTACGCCTGGATGGCTCTCCGGGATCTGGATCCTGGCATCGTCACTAACATCTCCGAAAATCTCTCCACTTCTTTCAATCCCACCATCATCAGCTGGCTGCGACCTAAGTTCAACTATTCGGCTGGCTATCGTTGGAATAAGGAACGCACTAGTAATATTAACGGCGCCAACATCGGCACACAATTACGTTTTTCCTCCAGTTTAAGTTTAGTTCCCACACAAATTGTAGAACTCTTCTATAAACCACCTGCCAAAGCGCCACCCTCCACCAGACGTCGACGACGGGGACCAAGGCCTAGTACGGCACCCAAACCAGAAGCAAAACCCAAACAGAAGGAAATTCCAGTCCTGACGAAACTGCATAAAGTGATGAAAAAGGTAAGCCCTATCAATTTCACCTACACCGAAAACTTGAATCGCACCAGCCGCGGTGTACAAGGAAGAGTCCCCCTTGGATACCGTTTCGGTTGGCTGCCCGAGCACGGTTTACCCTACGACACGGTCACAGTCGGGACCAACGTGGGTACCTGGGACCACAAACGGGATCTAGCCATCCGTTCGGGGATCAACTTCAGTCGCAATATAAGCACCTCCTTCAGCTTCTCGGAAAACGTCTCCACCACTATTTCCAGTTCTAACGTAGAGCAGCGAACCATGACCAGAGACTATCTGTCTTACGGGAAAATGTTAGAAAAAGGATTCCCGTTTTTCGGATGGAGTCTACGCTGGTCAGGCTTAGAGAAGTGGCCGCTTTTTAAACTAGTAGCTCGAACAGCTTCCCTGGAGCACGGTTTCAGCGGAAACGAATCCCGCGCCTGGCAGTTCGAAAACTTCGAGGGTCCAGCCATGCCTCTCTTCGGTCTGGATAATTTCATTGCCGATTACCAGGAGTTTGAACGCTCTTCCCGGAAAAAAATTAGTTTCGCTCCCCTTGTTGGCCTTACTATGAACCTGAAAAAGGGCATTTCCCTTACGATCCGGCATAACCAATCCCGGTCCGTAGAAATATCCACCAACGGTGGAATCAGGGTCCTGGAAGAAAAATCCACCAATGCCACTTCCAACTACAGTCACCGGGGCGGTATTCGTATCCCCCTCATTTATTTTAACGATATCAATATTCAAAATACGGTTAATTTCACCTTCAATTTCGACATGAGTGAAAGCCGGACTAAGCAAAGTGGTGACGGAGGGATTAAGTTCACCCAAAATGTGAACACCGGCTGGAAGGCTGGCCTGCGTATTT
>CAZBEL010000348.1:0-2154 GCA_964490885.1 uncultured bacterium | reverse complement strand
ACCGGTTTCTTTCGCGTTTATGCGTAAAAGTGCGCGTACGATAAGGTTTCAGGATAGGCTTTATATCAGTGCGATGAATAATTTTATACCCCTCTGCCAAGTTCACTAACCGAAAATATTGGGTGTCCGTAAGCCTCAAAACCTGGCGGCATTCAATAAGCAGGTTATAATCCTCAGAAGTCAATATTTCCCGGTGATAGGAAATCTCTTTTTGGCAGATGCGGATAAGCGTGAGAATATCGTCTAAATTCTTCTGAACTAAGGTCTGGACTTCTTTGGTGGAAATGGGAGTACCATCACAGTAATCGGATACAATCTTTAAAAATAATATTCGATGGGGAGGAAGAAACCGACTAGCCACTTTCCAGACGCTGGCGGCTTCCATATCCACCAAAGGCAATCTAACACTGGAAGGTTGAGTGATGGGTTCATTTACGCTAAGCAAGGATGCTTCTCCCAATGAGTGACGAAATAAAATATCGGGCAAACAGGTTTTACCTGTGGTGTCTTCCACGATCTTATTAATAACGTAGATTTTACCAACCTTCGTCTGTTTTGCATCTCCTCCAGCAACCCCAATGTTGATGAGAGACAGGTGACGATCATTGGAAAAGTATTCAAAGAATGTTTCCAGGGTTCTCTCGGTACGAGCACTACCAATACCTGTAATCAATAGAGCATACTCCTCACTATCATAAAGTTTAAAGTTTGGGTAGGCCTGGTTCCGTACTAGGGAAAGGGAACGAACGATAGGCCGGGCCTCAGAACGGAGCGCAGTCGTGATAACTACCAATTAAGTCTCTCTAGGTTATCATCATAGGTTCGATTAGGGAGGTTTTTTAAGCCCCAAAGAACACTTGTTATCCCTCCCCTGGATGATTATCCAGGACTTTAATCGAAAGTGTAATGCTTTTTCACTGGGGAGAGTACCTTCCAAGTACACCGGCAACCTTTCGGAAAGACCACAAAATCCCCAGCGCCAAAGTGAACAGTCCCTTCCGCTGTACTCACCTCCACCTCTCCTTCTAAAAGATAGCACGATTCCTGGACATCATATTCCCATGGAAATTCGGAGACATCACAGGTCCAAATAGGCCAGTTGAACACTCCCCGTTCTTCCAATTCTGCTTGTGTTAGCGACGCAACTTTGATTTCACTCAATTGATTCACCTCTCATTTCCTTGCGATTGTTTAGTACAAATCTCTCACGATAAAATAACTCCGGGAAACAATTGCGGCAAGGCTACACCGGCCAGTTGGCGATAACAGACGTGAAATAAATGGCTTTGGGTGGTGGGTTCCGGATTGACCTCTACACAATAGGCTTGGGCCGACTGGGCTATTTGAGGATACATGGAGGCTGGCCAAACAACTCCCGAAGTTCCCACGCTGATGAACAAGTCGGCCTGTGAAATCACTTCTTCAGCAGCTTTTGTAACAGAAGAATCCAAATAATCCCCAAACCAGGTAATATGAGGCCGTAACCAGGCGCCACATTTACATTTCCGCCGTTTATAGCGTCTTCCGTGATCCTCGTAAAGAATCCCTTCTCGCTCACATCGGAGGTACCAAATATTCCCGTGCAGCTCAATCACCTTCTCTGAGCCGGCCCGCTGATGCAATCCATCGATATTCTGGGTAATAACGTGTACGCTGGGATGTTGGTGTTCAAGGGCCGCAATTACCTCATGTCCCCGGTTGGGGAGACATTGGCGGACCTTGCGCCGCCGTTTTTCATGAAACTTAAGCACCTTCTCCGGATGGGCATTAAACGCCTTCTGGGAGGCATACTCTTCCCAATTGTATTTACGCCAAATGCCACCCTTTCCGCGATACGTGGGAATGCCCGATTCTGCAGATATCCCAGCCCCGGTGAAAAAGACAATTTTTTTATATTGGGATGGTTCTAAAGGTTGAATTGACGACTGTTCCATAATTGATCCCTCCCAAGTTGCACGGTTTACTTAAATGTTACGAGGACCACCGTTACATTATCTACCCCGCCTCGGATCAGAGCCCTATCAACTAACCGCTGGCAAAGAACTTCAGGGATGAACTCCCTTTCTACCAATTGCTCCTGGATCTCTGAGGCAGGAACTAGATTGGTCAAACCATCAGTGCACAAAAGGAAATACATGTATCCAGTCGCCTTTA
>CAZBEL010000347.1:0-2164 GCA_964490885.1 uncultured bacterium | reverse complement strand
ACTGATTAAAATACTTCACGACGAATTCGGATGTAACATCCGAGAGAAATCGGGAGTGGGGATTAAACCTATCAGTCCGTTTGCTACTAAACGGTTAGTGCGGAAGGCTATCCGCTACGCCCTGGATCATCAATTACCTACTGTCACCCTGGTGCACAAAGGTAACATTATGAAATACACGGAGGGGGCCTTTCGGGATTGGGGCTATCAATTGGCCAAGGCCGAGTTCCCTGAAAAAGTGATTACCGAACAGGACTTGTGGGAACGATATGGTGGGAAGGCCAACGGTAAAATCGTCATTAAAGACCGCATCGCCGATGCCATGTTCCAACAGGTATTGCTCCGTCCCGATGAATATCACGTAATTGTGACCCCTAATCTAAACGGCGACTATTTATCTGATGCTTGTGCTGCTCAGGTAGGGGGATTAGGTATGGCACCGGGGGCCAATATCTCCGATCACGTAGCCCTTTTCGAAGCCACTCACGGCACGGCGCCTAAATATGCCGGGCAAGATAAGGTGAATCCCAGTTCTTTGATCCTCTCGGGTGTGATGATGTTAGAATACCTGGGCTGGCAGGAAGCCGCCGATCGCATCGTGGAAGCTATCCGCGCCACTATTGAGCAAAAGACAGTGACCTATGATCTGGAACGCCAGATGGAAGGGGCAACTAAAGTCTCCACGTCCGGGTTTGCCGAAGCCATCGTGAGTAATTTGTAATTCACTCCCATTTTCATTGGGAAAAGGTGCCCCACTATTGGTGCACCTTTTTTAATTTTCTTCCAAGAAAAGGATAGCGGTCTTGTTTATTGACTATACACAAATTACCTGTCACTCTGGAAAGGGGGGTCCAGGTGCGGTGACTTTCCGTCGGGAGAAATACATTCCCAAGGGCGGGCCTGATGGCGGCGACGGTGGTCGGGGAGGGCACGTTATCATTGAAGTGGACCCCCATTTACATACCTTGCAGGATTTACGTTATCGAAAAACGTACCGGGCTCCCGCAGGCCAACCAGGAGGTTCTAAACAGCAGAGTGGAAAACAAGGTAGAGACGTCATTATTAAAGTTCCCCCAGGAACGGTAGTTAAGGATGCCACCACTGGTGAAATATTGGCGGATATGATTAACACCGCCGATCAGTTTTTAGTTTGTCGCGGAGGGAAAGGAGGCCGGGGTAATGCTTCGTTTAAATCTGCTACTCATCAAACACCCCGCTATGCACAGCCAGGCCTCCCTGGGGAAAGCCGATCTTTAATCCTGGAATTAAAGGTCTTAGCGGATGTGGGATTAGTGGGCCTTCCTAACGCAGGGAAATCTACCCTTTTAGCAGCCCTTTCGGCAGCCCGACCCAAAATCGCCGACTATCCATTCACCACTTTGCAACCCCATCTGGGCATTGTGAAGTCCGGCGATATGCAATCTTTTGTCATGGCGGATATTCCCGGTCTTATCGAAGGTGCCAGCCAGGGAAAAGGCTTGGGACACCGTTTTTTAAAACATATTGAACGGACTCGGATGATTGTCATGTTAATAGAAGTTGGAGAAGAAGATCCTGCAAGCGTTTTGCGAACTTTAGAACAGGAACTGGCCAATTTCAATCCTCGCCTTTTGGATAAGGATTTTATCGTGGCTCGTTCGAAAATTGATTTAGTCGCCGACGGGGAAAGACAACTCCTTTTGTGGAAAGAGTTCCCCCATTCATTTTTGGATATTTCTGCTGTGACGAGGGAGGGATTAACCAAATTAGTGGCTGAGATCAGGAAACGCCTCGATGAACGCTGAGCAAATCATTGCCTTGTTAAACCTTCTTCATACCAGGGGAGTCGGTCCTCAACGTGCGCGTAGTCTGGTGTCGTACTACCGTGATCCCAGGTTGATTCAAGACCTTTCGTTTAAAGAATTATGTGCCGTGGAGGGAGTGGATATCAAAACAGCCCAGGCTATCTTAGAAAAGGGGGAGAAGGAATATGGCCGGACGGAGTGGGAACGCATTCAGAAGAAGCAGGTGGAAGTGGTTACATTTTGGGATCCAACTTATCCAGCTTTGTTGAAGAAAATTTATGATCCGCCGGTAATCCTGTATCAAAAAGGGCAAGCGCTTAGAGCAGAAGAGGATTGTATCGCTGTAGTGGGAACGCGCAAACATACGCCCTATGGAAAGC